>JAFYTB010000009.1 GCA_017559045.1 Eggerthellaceae bacterium
CGAAGGCTTCTTCGGCACGCTTAAGGAGGAGCTCTACAACGGTCGGGACTGGAGCTCGTGCTCGCCCGAGAGGTTTGCCGAGATCCTGGACGGCTACATCCGCTGGTACCGAGAGGGGCGCCTCAAGCGGTTCATCGAGGAGGACGGGACCGTGTCGTACGATACGCTCGCAGGTCGCAGGAGGAAGCTCGGCCTTCCTGCCTGATCGACTGCAGAAGGTTCAGCTTTTCTGCCGCAACCCCAAACGCAATTTGGGAGCCAAAAACAGCGTTTTCGAAAAGTGAAACCCCGAAATCGTTCGCAAACGCAATTTCGTCAGAGCCTCATTCTTCATTCCACGAATTCAGTAACTTTGGCTGTCAAGTCTGTAAAGCCGCCTATTTGCATGCTAGCGTGCGCCCATGCCTTTATTTCTATGCGAACATATCGCGCTTGATCTTCTGCGCGTCCTCGGCGACCAAGCACCTCGCCCCACCTCATCACGCTCATGTCTGCCACCTGGCGCCCCGCCGGATCCCCGAAAACTCAATGCTGCAAGCCTGCATTATCTGAACCTGGTGGACTACCGTCATCGACCCTTTTTGTGCCTAGTGGCCTCGGAGCATGAACGCCGCAGCGGATACGGCATCCGTTGTCGCATATGGGCATCCAGCCTGCCGCCTAGATCATTCGCAAAGCTGACCGATTCGCTCTTCATCAGCTCACCCGAGTTCACGTTTCTTCAGATGGCAAAGCATCTTTCCTTAATCAAACTCATCGAACTGGGCTTTGAGCTGTGCGGACGATACGCCATCGACCCCGCCTCCGATGGCCTCCTCTCCCGCAAGAATCCCCTGACCACCCCAGAAAAACTCACCTTGTATTTAGAGAAATGCGGGAACGTCAAGGGACTCAAAAAGGCGCGCCGAGCAGCTCGATACGTGCTGGCTGGCTCCGAATCGCCAATGGAGACCAAACTCGCACTGGTGCTGTGCCTACCTCCCTCCATGGGAGGCTTCGGATTGCCGAAGGCAACCTTGAATCAAGAGCTGAGGCTGCAATTAACTGATGCAGGGGGCAACGGGGCCATCGAGCGATTAGTGCGCTGCGATCTTTACTGGCCAGCGCCCTACGAAGTTGCAATCGAATACGAAAGCAACACATGGCATCTCAGCAACCAGAAGTTTTCGCAGGATTCGATTCGAAGAAACGACATCGTGTCTTCGCAGGTCAAAGTGCTTACGGTTACTAAAGATCAAATATTGAATCTTGCACATTGGCCCAAGCTTGCAAGGCAAGTAGCGGATGCATTGGGGCGCAAGATCGAAACGAAAGTCCAAGATCACGGCGAAACCCAAAGAAGGCTGTACATCGAACTGTTCGCCCATTTGTTTGCTTAAGACAACGCAAGAGTGAGCCTGAACTTGAACCACGAACTGCGGCTTATAGGGCTTTTGCCCTATAAGCCCGAACCACTCTTGGTGTTCACCTGGGAGATAGACCCATTCCGCCTTCCCAAAAGCAGACAAAAGAAAACCCCCGTTTCTCGC
>JAFYTB010000128.1 GCA_017559045.1 Eggerthellaceae bacterium
CGTCATCGATGATAACACTCGTTTTCGCCTTAGACCAGCGCAAATCCCGATTTGAGCGCAATCCGCAGGATGCGTCATGCGGGCTTGCGCTTGCCCTTGTGATCGCATCCGCAGTTGTTGCGCCCTTTACATCCACGATGAATACACGGAAATACCCTTGCATGGGGGTTGCGTTTCGCTATAATACTTCCTTGCGCACTTGGAAAAGCGCATGCATTCCTCGGTAGCTCAACGGCAGAGCATCCGGCTGTTAACCGGAGGGTTGTAGGTTCGAATCCTACCCGGGGAGCCAGAAACCCCAGGTCAACCCGTTGCGGTTGGCCTTTCTTGTTGGTCAAAACCAACACGTGACCAACAAATGACCTACAAATGCGGTTAACCCCCTTCTTGTTCGCGCAGGCAACAGCCTAGCTGTAGGTTCTCTTACCTTGCCAAAACCCGCAGGATCTCTCTGTTGGAAAGTATGGCCGTGCCGCAATTCGGCCCGTACTTTAGAATATGAACAGGCAGCGAATCGGATTCAGGCTGGAGAAACGGAATGAGACGTAAAGACAGGGAAATCGAGGGCGTCGACGAATCGTTCGACATCCTGATCCGCTGCGATACGGTGAGAATCGGAATTCACGGGGAGAAGCACCCGTACGTCGTCCCGGTCTCCTTCGGCGCGGAAATGGCCGACGGCAAGCCAGTTGTCTACTTTCATTGCGCCAAACAGGGCATGAAGCTCGATTTGTTGGAAGAGGACGCCCGCGTCTGCGTCGAGGGTGACACTTTCATCAAGGTCGAGACCACCGAGCACGGAATCACGACCCGTTACGAGAGCGTCATCGGCTTCGGGGAATGCCGGTTTGTGGAAGATGAAGACGAGATGGCCCACGGGCTTCGACTGTTGACCGAGCACTACGGGTACGGCGATTACCCGGTCGAGCGATGCGCTGGATTTGGGAATCTCCTCGTCGGAAAGATCGTGCTCGACGAGATCACCGGGAAGCGGAACCTCCCTGGCAATCCCACCGCTGCCGATCGGGATTCTTCGGAATCCGACTGATGCCGCACTGAAGGGCGTCCTTACACGAGGCGTCTTCGCCGGCAGCGCGACAAAGGCTAGCCCAGTTGCCACGCCGCCGGTGTTTCCCCTATCTCAGCGCGAGGCCATCGCGGTAGGCGTCGCCCACCTTCTCGCCGATGGACAGGTAGATCTTGTTCATCCAGTCGAACGCGAGCGGGTGGAACTTCTCGAACGACACCTTCCCGTTTTCGCCAAGAATGCGCTCGTCGAGGCTCACGTTCACGATCTCGCCCACGAGGCGCCACGTCTCCTCGTCGTAGCTCTTCACCCTGCATTCGACCGCGAACGGCAGCTCGTCGATGATCGGGGCGTCCACGAACTCGGATTTGGTGGCGTGCAGGCCAGACTTCTCGAACTTGTCTTCGACCTTGTTGCCCGTGGTGATGCCCAAGTAGTCGCAGGCAGCCTCGTTCTCGACGTCGGCCATGCTGACGGTGAAGGCGCCGCGAGCGAGGATGCCCTTCAGCGTGTGGCGCTGGGACGCGACGGTGATGGTGATCTCCTTCTCGTTGCTGATCCCGCCCCAGACGGCGACCATCGAGCAGGGCTTCTCGTCCTCGTCGTACGACGACACCATGAGAACGGGCATGGGCATGATGTAGGGCTTCGCGCCGAGGTTCTTGCGGGCCATAAGGCTTCTCCTAACGTTGCTCGCTTTCTCCTCCCCGACATTCTAAGGCACGGGCGCGAATGCGACAGGGATGGATAATTCTGCAAAACGATTAGCGTGGCATTGGAGGTGCGCGTGTGGGTTCGGCGGCTCTATATGCAAGCGCCCCGTTCTCTACATCATGCGAAACGCGGGGCTACCGGCGGTTAAGTGCGGCGAGGATCTCCTTCACCTCGTCTTTTCGGCCGCACATGATGAGCGGCTTGCCGTCGAGCACCCTGCCGGCGCGAAGGCCGCAGAACGCGCCCCCGCATTGGTTGCAGGAGATTTCTTCAACCTCGTGGCCGAGGAGGTCGGCTTCGGTGAGCTCTAGTTTTCGGGCGTTCGCGTCCATGGGGACATGGTACCATGCGGTGCCTTTCCAATCCGAATACGAGAAGGCGGCCAGGGAGCGTGCAGAGGCGATCGGGGCTGAGTCATCAAGCGGAAGCTGCAACCCTTGCCTATTGCGGAAATGCACTACCATGATCGCATACGCGAATTCGAGCTTCGGAGGTTAAACGCGATGTCCACAGTGACTTTGAAAACAGTGAACGCCGAGGACGTTCCCGAGTTCAAGCGCAGGTTGCAGGATGCCTTCACGCGGGCCGCGCTGGAGGCGTTCCCGGATTTTCCCGAGGTCATCCCTCCCGATCGCGACATCGACGAGTCGCTCGGCGCCCCGGGCGCCGAGGCGCTGCAGATCGTGTGCGACGGGGAGCCCGTCGGCGGCGCGATCGTGACGGGTGAGGGAGCGAGCAAGCTGCTCGACTTCATCTTCATCGACGTCGCCTGCCAGGGCAGATGCCTGGGGCAGGCGGCCTGGGGCGCCATCGAGGCCCGCTACCCTGACGCGACGCACTGGGAGCTCGTCACGCCCTACCACGAGAGGCGCAACATCCACTTCTACGTGAACCGCTGCGGCTTCCGCATCACCGAGTACTACAACGAACGCCACCCCGACCCGCACTTCCCCCAGGGGGAGGCGGGGGACTACCCCGGCGAGGACGGCGGCCTGTTCAAGTTCGAGAAGGACATCTCCCGCACCGGCGACTAGGCAGGCAGCGTCGGGAGGCAGAAAGCACGTCAAGGAGGCAATCGTGAGCTCGTATTTCGAGAAAGGCGCCCTTCCCACGTGGGAAGAGGTGCAGGGCTATTCGGACAAATGGAAGCTGTACAAGGACCTCGTCGGCGGCATCCCCGCAGACGTGGGCGTGAGGAAGCTCATGCTCGGCGAGCAGTGGGCCTACGTCGAGGC
>JAFYTB010000129.1 GCA_017559045.1 Eggerthellaceae bacterium
CACGTCGGAATGGTCCAAATCGAATAGGCTCGCCCCATCATCACAAGCGCGAAGAGCGCCGAGATACCTATCGTCACAAGCCATGCGCGAGCCATCGGCGCTTTAAGCCATTCTCCAAAGGAGAGCATCCAGTATGAGCCTGCCAATCCGAAATAAACGACGACGGACAGGACTTCGTTTGAAAGCGGAGAGCGCCCAATACCTGTGAATACGTAAAGGGCGTTAGCCGGCGTACCCAACTGAATAGTCGAAGCGACAAAGCCAAGCAGGGTCACCCCCAGCGGTATCATCAGGTAATTGCAGAGCCGCAATCCCTCGCCCTTGCGTCCACCTCCCCAAGCAAACAAAATGGGCAAAAGGAGAAGCATGGCAACCAGGCCCGATGGGGCCAATGTGGTGAAGATCGCTAGGCCCGCTTCTTGATGCCAGTTTCCAAAAAACGATCCCATGATTAAAACTGCTCCACTTCCAGGATATTAGCGACGAAACCCTCCCTGTCGCCAGAGGGACGGGCTGCGGGCGAAGGTCTAATAGCCAAGTTAGGAGACGTGTACGATCCACTTGGCAGAGGAGCTATGCTCGCGCCGCCATTGAAGTACTCGGAAATCTCAGACATCTTGCCGAAGTAAAGCGCGTGCAGAGGACACGCCTCAACGCAGATCGGCTGTCTGCCCTCCAGCAAGCGCTCCTCGCAGGCGTTGCACTTAGAGCTTTTCTTGAGTTTCGAATCGATGTGCGGAGCGTGATAGGGGCAAGCGAGGGTACAGTACCCGCATCCAATGCAGCGATCCGTGCTAACCGAGACGATGGACATGTCGTCTTTGTGCATAGCGCCCGTTGGGCAGACCTCCGTACACGCGGGAACGTTGCAATGGTTGCATGCGATGGAAAGGTGGTACATGAACACGTTCTGGGTATACGAGCCGTCTTCGTTTGCGGCCCAACTACCGCCCTCGTAGTCATACACCTTCCGGTAAGCGTTATCGATTCCTAAATCGTGATAGTCCTTGCAGGCGAGGACACAGGTCTTGCACCCGGTACATCGACTGCTATCGACATAGAATCCCCTGCTCACCATGGCTATCACCTACAAATTAACGATAGAATCGCTTAACGGGAACCACAAGTTTCAAATCTTCCTTGATGGCGGAAAGCGTAATGTCGGCAAGAAGCGCGATTCCCTCATAGAAAGGATGGCGTGCATCCTTCATGAACAGTTTGAAGAAATGATGGCTCCACGTAAGCAGATGCTCCGAAAGCATTTCTGGAAGCAAGTCGGACTTGTTCTCCGCCAGCCACGACATCAGCATAAGCATACGACCGATCTGATCCTCGGGCTCGCGCTCAGAGTAGGTTATGGCGATTCCGTTGCGCTTCATCCACCAACGCAATTCAAGCGTGCTCTCGCCAAATACAACGCAATCGCGGTCGAGGTAGACCGAACCCCAAACTGGTGCGGCAAAGGCCGCTGGACCCTCAAAAAGACGGGAATACTCCCTTACTAGCGGACGGTCAACTCCTTGAGAAAGCCCTTCACTTACAAGAGCGTATGCGCGAGAGAGATCGGATTCGCCTCCAAAAGGCCAGACCTCAAACGAAGGCAGCGACCTCAATTCTTCTATAATCGGTGCGCACTGCTCTGAATCGGGCCGAAACAGCAGCAATGGACCGAGAACTCGCCCGGCAAGTGCGATATTGGCATGATATTCGTTGCGCTCCACAGCCGTCCTTTCCGTGATTCCTACCCCAGTTCTCTAATTCAAGGGGAGCGACCATCATGGCCGCTCCCCCGATTTGACATCTATTGTACGACAGGTGCGTTGCTAGACGATCTCGGGCTCATTTCCAACGAAGCCATCGACATCGCCTGCATCCTTGGCGGCAGGAGCCTTCCTGATGAGAACGCACGGACCCGTCGGAGAATCTGCGGGCATCGGAGCGATAGCGCCAACGGCCTCTGGATGGGCGGCAGCCAGCTCTTCAACCAAGCCAAACTCGAGTGCAAAAAGCGGACAGGACTCGACGCAGATAGGAGCCTTGCCCTCAGCTACGCGATCCTTGCACATATCGCACTTGGTCATGTAGCCCGCTTCGGAATCGAGGACGGGAGCGCCGTAGGGGCAGACGCTGTCGCAAGTACCGCAAGCGATGCAGACCTCATGATCTGTCCAGACGATACCGGTCTCCTCATCCTTCTGCATTGCACCAGCCGGGCAGTTCGTCACGCAGGCGGGATCGGTGCAGTGGTTGCAAGCCATGGACAGGTGATACATGAAGACGTTCTGGGTGAACGAGCCGTCTGCGCCGGCAGTCCAAGAGCCGCCCTCGTAGTCATAGACCTGACGATAGGCCCTATCGACACCTAGATCATGGCGGTCTTTGCAAGCCAAGACGCAGGTTTTGCAGCCCGTGCAACGGGCGGAATCAAAGTAGAAACCATACTGAGCCATCTAAGACACCTCCCACTATGCCTTGGCCACTTGGACGAGATTCGTATGCTGCGGATTGCCCTTTGCCAGCGGCGAAGGCCTCTTGGTCGCCAGCGTATTGATGCAACCACCATGGTCAATCTTGTCGCCGAACGGATCAGCGTCATACCAAGCACCCTGAGGAATACCGACCACGCCGGGAATAATACGCGGAGTGACCTTCGCCTCAATGCGGATTTCGCCCTGAGCGCTCTTCACGGAGCAGATGTCGCCCGTGGCGATGCCGCGCGGCTCCGCGTCTGCCGGGTTGATCCAAATCTGCTGACGGCAGGACTCCTTCAGGATGTCCATGAAGCCGAAAGAGGAGTGGGTACGAGACTTGTAGTGGAAGCCAGCACAGACCAGCGGGAACTCATCAGTCGCATCGACGTAGCTATCGAAGCCGGGATCGAAGACCGGGATCGGGGTGATGACCTCGTCCTCTTCAAGCTCCCAAGTGTTGGCGATTTCGGCCAATGCGGAAGAGTAGATTTCAATCTTGCCAGAAGGGGTATCCAGCGGATTGGCGGCGGGATCTTCACGGTAGGCCGCAAGGCCAACGCTCGACTCGTGCTTCCAGCGATAGACGCCCATGGCAATACCCTCTTCCCAGGTAGGAAGGCTGGGATCTGCGGCAGCAGCCTGCTCATAGAGGTACTGGTTCCACTCTTCGTAGGTCTTGCCCTCGGTGAAGGCCTCGCCAACACCGAGCTTCTCTGCAACAGCTGCGTTGAACTCGTAAGCGGACATGACCTCGAACTTGGGCTCAACAACCTTCTGACCAAACGTGATGCCAAAGTCCCACTCGCCATAACCACCAGTGGTGAGGCTCATCATCTCGGAACGCATGGTGTCCGGGAGGAGGATGTCGGCATACTTCGCAGAAGCGCTCATCACGGTGTCAACACAGAGGATGAACTCGCACTTGGTCTCATCCTGCAGCACCTCGTGGGTGTGGTTGGTGTCGGAGTGCTGGTTGAAGAAGTTGCCTGCATAGTTCCAGACAAACTTAATTCCCACATCAAGCTTGTCCTTACCCTGGACGCCGTCACGAAGCGCGGTCATCTCCGGGCCGTGATCGATAGCCTCGATCATGTGGAAGCAAGAAATCTTGGTAGTGACGGGGTTCGGGACCGAGGGGAAGCTTCCCACAGGGCCGCCGTTCATGGGTTCACGGCAACCAGTGTTCGTGCCGGGAAGGCCAATGTTGCCCGTCAGCAGTGCCAGCATGACGATTGCTCGGGAAGTGTTCTCGCCGTTGCTGTGACGCTGCGGGCCCCAGCCTTGGCAGATGAACGCCGCCTTGGCGTTTGCCAGATCGTGGGCAAGCTCCGTAATCTTCTCTGCGGGGATCTGGGTAATGGGCGCAGCCCATTCGGGGGTCTTCGGCGTCATGTCATAGCCGGTACCCATGATGTAGTCCTTGTAGGACGAATTGGCCGGAGCACCCTCGGGCATGGTGTCAGCATCATAGCCGACGCAATACTCGTCGAGGAACTCCTTATTCACCAGATCCTCGGAAATGAGGACGTAGGCGATAGCGGAGACGAGGGCGGCGTCGGTGCCGGAGCGGATGGGCAGCCACTCTTCCGGATAGCCAGAGGAGGTCTCGTTGAGGCGGTAGTCGACATTGACAATCTTGCCACCCTTGGCGTAGATCGACTCGCGGATCTCGGCCATGACATGGGTCATGTTTCCACCGCCCATGCGAGTGTCAGACGGGCTGTTGCCGAACAGGATGAGCAGATCGCTGTTCTTCGCCTCGATGAGGGCCGATGCGGTAAATCCATTGCTCGGGCCATAGGTGAAGGGCATCGCGCGGGTGATCTGCGCAGTAGAGTAGTCGCCGTAGTATCCGAGGCAACCACCCATGAGGTTGATGAGCTTCGTATGGGTGCTGATCACCGCGCCAGCGCAAACGCCGGATGCGTACGCGCTGTAAACAGCCTCGTTGCCATAGGTGTCGATGGTGTACTTCAGCTTGTCTGCGACAGTCTGGATCGCCTCGTCCCAGGTAATACGCTCGAACTCGCCGGCACCGCGCTTACCGACGCGCTTCATGGGGTACATAACGCGGTCAGGGCTGTTCAGCCAGCGACGCATGGAGCGTCCGCGCAGGCAGGCACGAGCCTGAAGACCGCCCAGTCCGCCTTCGGAGACGTTATCGCTCTCGATGTAAGCGATCTCTCCGTCGACGACGTGGCACTGAAGCGGGCAAGCGCCGCCGCAGTTCGGTGCGCAGTGAGTCCAGATGACCTGCTCGACCGGAGCAGGAGCGTCCGCGCCACCGTCGCCTTCAGTCGGGCTGCAGCCATACAGCGACGAAAGGCTGACCCCGCCGGCAGCAGCAGCCAAGCCAGCGAGACCGGCGCCCTTCATGAAGGAACGCCTTGAAACATTTGCCATTTCCATATTGATTTCCCTCCCTCTTGGTTGGCAAACACAATACGCGGAGTATTGCACGCACACAAAACGGAGATTCACATAAAACGGGTGAATCTGCCGAGTTTTTGTCATCCTCCCTGATGAGCAGGGAGTTTAGAATTGATCGAGGAAGCCTCGTTCAATTCTCACTCGTTCTAAAAGAATGCGATCTCCCCCGTGCAATCACCCAAAACCAACATATCCGCCCTGGGTTACGCCTTGTTCCTAACGGTTAACGCAACCTCCATATGGGGCGGCGTCTTTCCGTTTCTTCCCATAGAGTTTCAAACCCCAGAAGTAACGCTGTCTTTTTTCCTGGCGCAGCTCATCGCACTTTGCGCAACCCTCGTTCTCGCCATGGCCTTGTCTTATCGCCATCCATCATTCTTAAAGCAATCTTTAGCTGCCGCAACTTCGCTTCCTGTGACGATTGGCTCGTTCTCGGTGATTCTCGCGATGTACACCGAGGCTTTCACCATGTTTTTGATCATCGGCGGCGGTGCTCTGCTCGGCATCGGCTGCGCAGGATTCTTTCTATTATGGGAGCGGCTTTTCGCCTCCCAAAACGCTGATACATGCAACAAGCTCATCATCATCGGCACGGGAATTGCGCCCCTCATGTACGTGGCGCTTCACCTCATTCCGATTGCCATTACGGCATTTCTAACCCCGCTAGTGTTCGCCCCCCTTTGCGGCCTGTCGCTTTGGCTCGGAACACGCGAGATCGACTTCGACCAGTCCATGTTCTCCGATATTCCTGGAGAACATCCTTCCGTATACAAGAAGGTGCTGGGGGATTCACTGGAAAGCGTGCTGTGCGTGGCCTCGTTGGGCCTTATGAGCGGCATCATTCGAGCCATTACGTTGGCCGATCCCTCCGTTGGCAGTGTCGTAAATATCGTATCTATGCTCGGCTCTCTGTTTGCCGCCATGGCGCTAATGGGGCTTTGGAGCAAGACGTCTTTTCGATTCGACATCCCGCGCGCCTTCCGCTTCGTGTTTCCCCTCGTCGCAACGGGCTTCGTGTTCCTACCGTTCTTCAGCCGAAGCTATCTGCTCTTCCTTGCCGCCGCTACGTTCACCATATTCATCTTCGCGACGATGCTCATGATGATTCAGAGTGCCCAGATTTCACGAGATCAGGGCGCCAACCCTGTCATTGTTTACGGCTTCTATGCTGCTCCCGCATATATGCTGCAGGGGATTGGCTTCTTGCTGGGATACCATTCCGGCATCTTCACGCAGTTTGGATTCGAGCAGCTTTCCATGGTAGCTATGCTCACCATATACGTAATTGGAATCGTGCTATGGGTTCAGTTTAAAAACATCACCCATTCCGCGCCAGAGCTCAAACGCTCCCGTACGCGAGTCGAGTTCCAAGCGCTATCTCCTTCAAAAAAGCCATTGCCTGAGACGTTCTCTCCCAAGAAGAATGCTCCTTCCGATAAGGAGAGCACAGGGGTGATTCTCGATAAGACCTCCAAGCTTTGCCTGACGCTGCAAGATAGATATCGGCTTTCCGATCGAGAGCGCGAGGTGTTAGACCTGCTCGCACGCGGTAATAAGGTAAGCATGATAGCCGAGGCGCTATTTGTCTCCGAAAACACCGTGCGTAGCCACAACAAACGAATCTATCGTAAGCTCAACATTCATAAGCGCCAGGATCTTCTGGATATGCTTAGAGAAATAGACGAAGAAAGAAACATGTAGCCTCGGTAGCGCATCGTAAGTACGCACACGCAACGGGCAATCAGCGTCAAATCAATC
>JAFYTB010000130.1 GCA_017559045.1 Eggerthellaceae bacterium
AGCGCCAACGGCAAGGTCGATAGCTCCCATAATGTCATCAATGGCGCTGCCGGGAGCAACCATTGGGTAAACCGTCTGGTCAGAGGAAATCACAACGTCGAGCAAGTAAGGGCCATCGCTCGCAAGCATACGCTCGATGGCGTCTCCCACCTGCGACGGATGGGTAACACGCTCGCCTTGCCAGGAATAGGCCTCGGCAAGCTTGACGAAATCCGGAACGGGATCAAGCGTGGTGGCGGAATAACGCTTCCCATAGAACAGCTTCTGCCACTGACGAACCATGCCCAAGCAACGGTTGTCCATGATGAGAACTTTCACAGGAACGCCGTTAATTGCAGCAGTGGCCATCTCCTGGCTGTTCATCTGGAAAGAGCCGTCACCAGCAACGCACACAACCTGCTTCTCGGGATTGGCGATAGCAGCGCCAATAGCTGCAGGGAAGCCAAAACCCATGGTGCCCAAACCGCCGCTCGAAAGGAAGCTTCGCGGGCACTCGCGATCGATGAACTGATGAGACCACATCTGATGCTGACCAACCTCGGTGCAGACAATAGATGCGTGCGGGTCAAGACGGGTGGAAAGCTCCTTGAGGACGATTTCGGGAATGACCTCATCGGGACCATCGCCAACGTTTTCATGGTAGAAGGGATAGCGCTCGCGCCACTCCGCAATTTGCTCAAGCCAAGCATCCGTACGCGGCTGTGCCTCGATCTTCTTAAGCTGCGCAACGAGCGCTGCAAGAACGCCCTTCAAATCGCCGACGATGGGAACCTGGCAAGCGCGAATCTTGCCGATCTCAGCAGGGTCAATATCGATATGAATGACCTGGGCATTAGGCGCAAACTCGGTAAGACGACCGGTCACACGATCAGAGAAACGAGCTCCGGCGGCAATGATGAGATCCGCATCCGTCATAGCGAGATTCGAATACTTAGCGCCATGCATGCCGACAGGACCAAGATTCAACGGATGACTTGCAGCCAGGGAACCCTTGCCCATAAGCGACGTGACGGCAGGAATGCGCATCATGTCGATGAGCGCCACAAGCTCGTCGGAAGCCTCAGAAATACCCACACCGCCGCCAACATAGAGAAGCGGACGCTTAGCCTGCTCAATAAGCTTGCATGCAGCGCGGATCTGACGAGCATTTCCCTTATACGTAGGTTTGTACGAAGGAATGTTGACCTTGTCCGGGTACTCGAAAACCATGGCGCTACCAGCAATATCACTCGGCACGTCAATAAGGACGGGACCCGGCCTACCGGTTACTGCGATATGGAAAGCCTCTCGAATGGTACGAGTAAGCTCTTCGGTGGACTGCAGCAGGAAGCTGTGCTTCACAACGGGAATCGTAATACCAACGATATCGGACTCCTGGAAGGAGTCCGTACCGATAACGGCACGCGAAACCTGACCGGTAATGACAACCAACGGAACGCTATCCATGTAGGCCGTGGCGATACCGGTAACCGTATTGGTGGCACCAGGGCCACTGGTCACCATGACAACGCCAGGCTTTCCCGTCGAACGAGCGTAGCCATCAGCCATATGGACAGCACCCTGCTCGTGACGTGCAAGGATATGAGTGATCTGCTCGGAATCGTAGAGGGCATCATAAAGCTTCAGCGCCTGTCCACCCGGATAACCAAAAATGGTATCAACGCCCTCAGCCTCGAGGGAGGCAATAATGGCTTCAGCGCCAAGCATACGACGACCCTGCTTTTGGGTGCGCGAGCCAAGTCCGCGCGCGGCACCAACAAGATCAGCGGTACGAACCGTTGTTTCCGAAGTCTCGGTCATAAAAGAAGCTCTTCCTTAAAACCTACATGCGACGAACGGTCTCGGTGATCAGGTGGCAGAATGCGCCGGAGCGAGAATGGGCAACCTGGAACACCTCGAAGTCAGTCGGATCAGCGGCCTCGACGCCACAAGCCATATTAGTGATCAGAGAGATGCCAAGAACGCGCATGGAGACGTGACGTGCAGCGATTACCTCATGGATGACAGACATGGCAACCGTGTCGGCACCCATAGCAGCGAAGGCGCGAATCTCGGCAGCGGTCTCGAAGGTGGGGCCAAGAAGACCAATATAGACACCCTCATGGACGGCGATTTCGGACTCAGCAGCAATGGTCTTAGCAAGCTGACGCAGCTCCGGATCGTAAGCGTTATACATCGAGACAAACCTAAGGGCGATGTCATTGGGGTCATGGCCGACGATCGGATTACCGCCAGTAAGGTTGATGTGGTCGCTCATGATGCAGAAATCGCCCACAGAGTAAGCGGGATTGATAGCACCTGCGGCATTAGTAGTGACAAGCGTCCTCACACCAATTGCACGCATAAGCCAGATGGGATATGCGATGTCCTGGGGCGTATAGCCCTCATAGCCGTGAAGTCGACCCTGCATAGCAATGACGCACTTACCAGCAAGCGTGCCGCAAACGAAACGACCGATATGGTGCATAACCGTGCTGCACTTCATATGAGGGATCTGATCATAAGGAATGACTACAGCATCCTCGATATCTTCAGCCAATACGCCAAGTCCGGAACCAAGGACGATGCCAATTTCCGGCTCCCTGTCGCCAAGCAGATCGAGGACCGCATCGCAGGACTCTCGAAGCATGGTCTGCAGCTGATTCATGTTAGTCATACCCTTTCCCTCAAACAACCGTAAACAATTCTTATATAGCCTAACCGCATGTGCGGTTTAGCTTCCAGTATTTCTTCGGAAGATATAAGCCAATCTGCTTCGATCAGCCGATCTCGCGAAGCTTAAGGCCTCACCGCAGTCAGCACACGCGGACGCTGCGTGAGGTCATAGACGATTCTTACATTAACGAAGCCGCCCTCACGTGCAAGCTGGGCAGCATCATCAAGGCAGGTTTCATGCAATTCGCATGCAAATACGCCACCGGACTTCAGCGCCTCATAGGTCCACGGAAGAAGACGACGGAACAGATCGAGTCCGTCTTCACCACCATCGAGCGCCAAGGCGGGCTCATAGTTGGCAACTTCCTCAGGGATTTCATCCATTACGCTCGTCGGCACATAGGGCGGATTCGATACAACCGCGTCGAAGCAGCCCATGAGTTCTTCAGATATGCAGAAACCAAGATCACCATGAAGAACCTCAACCCGATCTTCGAGAGCAAGCTGAGAAACGTTCTCACGTGCAAGACCTACCGCAATGTCGGAAATATCAGTGGCGACAGCACGGATTGACGCATGCTCGTAAGCCAAAGAGCAGGCAATGCAGCCAGAACCGGTACAGATATCGGCAACCAATAGCTTACCGTCGTTTGCAGAATCACCACTTAGACATGCATTAGATCCGTCAACTTCTGCGGAAGAGTCGACGTCGGCCTGATCAAATTCGCCCATAAGGTCTGCCATAAACTCGGCGCTACGAGGGCGCTCGGCTGAAGGAAGAGCGGCAAGAACCTCGCTGACCAACACCTCGGTCTCAGGTCGCGGGATCAAAACTCCCGGACGAACTTTTACCGTAATGTGACGGAAGCCAACCTCTCCCGTGATGTACTGCAAAGGCTCGCCGCGACCACGACGCGTGACGTAGCCACGCAGAAGATCGCGTTCATCCATGGTGAGAGGACGATCGTAATTAACGTAGAGCTCGATACGAGAGAGCCCCGTGGCTTCAGAAAGCAGCCATTGTGCCGACAGAAGCGGCGAGTCATCTCCCTTACGCTCGAGATAACCCGCCGTCCAATCTAAAGCACTTTTAATAGTCCAAATGTCGGTAGTCACGCCACTCAACAGCGCTTTCGCTACTCGACAGCGCTCTCAAGCTTCTGCGCACGGTCGGCAGCCTGAAGAGCAGTGATGAGCTCCTGAAGGCCAGCGCCGCCCGCGGAGAGCAGAACGCCATTGTAGGTACCGTTGTAGCCAATGCGGTGATCGGTCACGCGATCCTGCGGACCGTTGTAAGTTCTAATCTTCTCAGCACGATCGCCAGAGCCGATCTGGGCGAGACGCTGCGCACCCTCGGCAGCCTGCTGCTCGGCAAGCATCTTCTCGTAGAGGCGAGCACGAAGAACGGCCATAGCGGCGATCTTGTTCTGAAGCTGAGACTTCTGATCCTGAGACTGGACAACAAGGCCAGTGGGAAGATGGGTGATACGCACGGCGGAGTCGGTCGTGTTAACGCACTGACCACCCGGGCCACCTGCACGATACACATCGATGCGCAGGTCGCTCTCGTGAATCTCGACTTCGACTTCGTCGGCTTCAGGAAGAACGGCAACCGTTGCAGTGGAAGTATGGATACGACCCTGGCTCTCGGTCTTGGGAACACGCTGAACGCGATGAACGCCAGACTCGAACTTCATGACAGAGAAGACCTTGTCGCCCTTCACCTTGAACTGGATTTCCTTGTAACCGCCAGCTTCGGAAACGGAGACGTCCATGGTCTCAGTCTTCCAGCCCTGCTCGGAAGCAAAGCGCATATACATCTTGTAGAGGTCACCTGCGAAGATAGCAGCCTCATCACCACCTGCGGCAGCACGGATCTCGACGATGATGTCCTTCTCGTCAGCAGGATCGGAGGGAATAAGCATGAACTTAATATCCTCTTCGAGCTGAGGAAGACGAGCCTCGATCTCAGCGATCTCCTCCTGCGCGAACTCCTTCATGTCAGCGTCGGAGAGCATCTCCTTAGCTGCCTCGAGGTCGTCAATTGCCTGCACGTACTCAGCGGCCTTCTTAGCGAGCGGTCCCTGGTTAGCGTATTCCTTGGCCAGACGGTTGTATTCCTTCTGATTGGAAAGAACAGCAGGATCGCCCATCTTGGTCTGCAGTTCCTCGTATGCCTCAATGATCTTGACGAGCTTGTCGCGCATGGTGACTCCCAATACCTCAACTTAATGGTTAAACTGGCGTAATTCAGCAACTTGCTATTTTAGCAAAAACTTTGAACTCTATTGTTTGGGCTATTCATGTAGATATTCAGCGGCAGCTTCGGCGCAGTTTGCGCCATCCGCGACTGCCGTAACTACCTGACGCAGCTCCTTCTGACGAACATCGCCAGCAGCATAGACTCCCGGAATAGCGGTTCTTCCCTGCTCGTCAGCAAAGATGTAGCCCGTTTGATCGAGCTGCAAAGCACCCGCAAGAAACTCAGTGTTAGGTGTCGTGCCAATAGCCACGAAACAGGCATTGCAGGAAATATCGCGCTCCTCTCCTGAAACCTTGTCGCGCACCCTTACCGCTTCCAAGAAACCATCCTCCGCAAGGAATTTAACAACCTCGCTATTCCAAACGAACTCGATGTTTTCTATATCCGCAAGACGCTTGTGGTAGATAGCGGTGGCCTTAAGCTGATCACGCCTATGTACGACATACACCTTGTTGCAGATACGAGAAAGATAGAGCGCATCCGCAGCAGCCGTGTTTCCTCCGCCAATGACAACCACGTCAACGCCGCGGAAGAAATTACCGTCGCATGTTGCGCAATACGAAACTCCCCTACCCTGTAATTCCGCCTCAAGGGGAAGGCCCAGTCGTGTCGGACGCGCACCTGTGGCAACAATAACGCTGCGAGCACGATATTCGCCAAACGCAGTGTCAATACGCTTCGGCTCAACGCTGAAGTCGACAGACAGCACTTCTTCGCCAACCAACTTCGCACCAAAAATCGACGCCTGCTCATGCATTGACATAGCAAGCTCAAATCCGCTCGTGCTTTGCGCGTAGCCGGGATAGTTTTCGAGATGCTCGGTTTGAGCTAGCTGACCGCCCGGAGCAATACGCTCGAACATTGCTACTTCTAAACCCGCGCGCGAGGCGTACATTGCCGCGGTCATGCCAGCCGGACCAGCACCGACAATCGCCACATCAATCACGCGAGGGTCTTTATCAACCTGAAGATTAGTCATATGAGTCTCCTGTATACGCAAAATTGAAAAGCACACTCAATACAAAGACAGCACCCCAAGCTCACGCTTAAGGTGCTGCAGGTCATTCGAAAATCTCAAACAGGACTAGCCAAGCATCTGAAGGATCTGAGCCTTCGGCTGAGCGCCAACCATCTGACTGACGGGCTTACCGTCTTCAAACACCATAAGCGTAGGAACGCCGCGAATGCCAAACTGGCGTGCGATATCGGGACTCTGATCGATATCGATCTTATACACCTCAACCTCACCAGCCTTCTCCTCGGCAATCTCCTCAATAAAAGGAGCAATCATGCGGCAGGGGCCACACCAAGTGGCGAAAAAGTCGATGAGCACCTTTCCAGTGCCATTAAGAACCTTTGCATTAAATTCCTCAGAAGAAAGAACAACGCTCATATCAAGCCTCCTTCAGGAACAAACGAGCATATAGCTCACACCTTGCATCTTGAGCCCCATTGTACTCGCGTGATTCACCAAGTCCATCCGTCGTTTCCGCACTGGCTCAAATTCGGCTTCCAAACGATAACGAATACGACAAAAGGAAATACAAGACACCTTGGATCTATAGAATCGATTTTTCCCTTTAGCGCCACTACAAGTCACCGAAGCGAGCACTCGGCTCAATGAGCAAGGAGGGTGATCCATGCAAGAGAGATTACTGAAAGCAACGATCATCGCTCTCACGGTGCTACTGTCCCTCTTAGTTGCACTTGGAGCGTGCCTCGTAGCCGGCACACAGCAGGGCAATACCGCGCCCATTATCAAATCAGCCTTCAATCTGCCTGACAGCGAATCGCCTTCTTCAACATCTCTGCCCTTCGAGGATAAGAAGTCAACCGAAAGTTAATTGCCAGCTTTGCGATATCCCACGAAACATACCGCGTACGTAATGTCAGTTACGAAAGGCTCCATGCCGAAATCTACCCTTTATGCCCCTACATACAAAACGGGGCGCCTAACCTCAGTTAAGCACCCCGTAAAAGAGCTATTAAGCAAATGACGCAGCCGTCACCAACTTACTAGAGAACAGCCTCGCGAATAACCTCGAGGAACTGCTCGCGAGTCCAGGAACCCTTGTCGCCCTCTGCGCGATCGCGAACGCTAACGGTACCCTGCTCGACTTCCTTGTCGCCCATGACCAGCATGAACGGAATCTTCTGAGCCTGAGCCTTAGCGATCTTAACGCGCATGGGCTCGTTCTGCTCATAAACCTCAACACGGCCGCCAGCCTTCTTGATCTCAGCAGCAAACTCGAGTGCAGCATCCTTGTGACGATCAGCGATCGGGATGATGACAACCTGCATGGGAGAAAGCCACAGCGGCAGAGCACCTGCATAGTGCTCGATCAGGATGCCAAGGAAGCGCTCGATAGAGCCGAAGATTGCACGATGAAGCATCCACGGACGCTCTTCGGTGTTGTCCTCGGTGCGATAGGTAAGACCGAAACGCTCAGGCATGTTGAAGTCTACCTGAACGGTAGAGCACTGCCACGTACGACCAATAGCGTCCTTAACCTTGATGTCGATCTTCGGACCGTAGAAGGCACCGTCGCCTTCATTGATCTCGTAGGCGAGATTATGACGGCGGCAAGCCTCCATGAGGGAGTTGGTTGCGTGCTCCCACATATCATCGGTACCGATGGACTTCTCGGGACGCGTAGAGATCTCAGCCTCGTACTCAAAGCCGAAGCTGCCCATGATGTGGTCAACAAGGTCAAGAATAGCCACGACCTCATCAACAACCTGCTCACGCGTGCAGAAGACATGCGCATCGTCCTGAGTGAAGCCACGAGCGCGAAGCAGGCCATGGACGGCACCGCTCATCTCGTGACGATACACCGTACCGAACTCGAAGAAACGAAGCGGCAGATCACGATAGGAGTGCAGGTCGTTCTTGTAAAGCATGACATGGCCCGGGCAGTTCATGGGCTTGACACCATACTCGGACAGACGCGGCTCCTCGGGGCTGCCCTCGTTGATGTTGAAGAAGTACATGTTGTCCTTGTAGAAGCCATAGTGGCCAGAGGTCTTCCAGACGTCAGCGTTGTAGACGTGCGGGGTAATTACCTCTTCGTAACCACGGTCGTAGAGGTCACGACGCAGCCACTCCTGAAGGGTGCGGATGATACGTGCGCCCTTCGGAAGGTACATGGGCAGACCAACGCCTGCCATCGGATCGATGGTGTAGATGCCGAGCTCACGACCAAGCTTACGATGGTCACGCTTCTCGGCTTCCTCGAGGTTGTGCAGGTAAGTCTCAAGGTCCTTCTTGCTGAAGAATGCGGTGCCGTACACACGGGTGAGCATCTCACGCTCGGAGTCGCCCTTCCAATATGCACCAGCAACCTTGGTCAGCTTCACTGCCGGAATCTTGCCGGTAGAGGGCAGATGCGGGCCGCGGCAAAGGTCGGTGAATGCACCAATGGTGTAGGTGGTGATAACGGCATCCTCAGGAAGCTCATTGATGAGCTCAACCTTAAAGGGCTGATCAGCGAAGATCTCAAGAGCCTTCTCGCGGGAGACCTCAGTGCGAACGAAGCTCTCCTCAGCCGCAATAATCTCATTCATGCGAGCTTCAATTGCCTCGAAATCCTCGGGGCTGAGTGCCTTCTCGCACTTAATGTCGTAGTAGAAGCCGTTTTCGATAGCGGGACCAACGCCAAACTTCACATCGCCGTACAGGTCGACAAGTGCGGCAGCCATAACATGAGCAGAGCTGTGACGCAGAACCTCAATACCCTCAGGGCTCTTAGCGGTCACGATGGCAACCTGGTCGCCTTCGGCGACAGGAGCGCTCAGATCAACCGGCTGATCATTCACGATGCCAGCAAGAGCGGCCTTGGCAAGACCAGCACCAATCGCTGCAGCAACATCGGCGACGGTTGCGCCCTCGGCAACTTCCTTAATGGATCCATCGGGCAGTACGATATTCATAACTTTTCCTTTCCTATGCCGGGTGCACACAAAGCACCTGCATATGTTTCCGTTAGGGCTTTGAGTACCCTAACGCCTTCTAACCATCAAAACGGAGCCGCTATGCGACTCCGTTCGATTGCAAAACATGGAGGTTCCAACTTTCGTGACACTCAAACGAGGTGCACCCCAAGCTGCGAACCCATTCCCCTTAACCGAGACTACTCCTCAGAAGCGAACTCGGCGCGAGGATTATTGGCGCCCTCGACAGCTGCAGCTGCAGCGCGACGACGAACGGCGCGACGCTCTCCAGCAGGAGCAACAGGCGTTGCGCAGAACGGGCATACCGTCCAAGCAGGATCAAGAGCACGGTCGCAACGAGCGCAAAGGTTCTTGAGCTGCGTATGGCACTGCGGGCAGAGGACGTAGTCAGCCTCGACCGGATAACCGCAGCTACCGCACTCGCCATACTTCATAAGCTGACGCTGCTTCAGGGCGATCTCGAGCTCCTGCTCGTTGCGATCCATCTGCATCAGCGGCGGGCGCATGATGCTGTAAACGATAGGACCGAGAACCGGCACGATGGCCACAACAGCCCAAAGATACCAGCGAGCACCGCGCATGTAAGCGTCACGGACAACCCAAACGATGCAAAGTGCGTAAAGGATTACCAGAACAGCAAGAACAGCCATAACGGCCATCTTGACCTCAGGCGTCCAAAGCTGCGTAAGCAATTCCATCATAGTAAGTATCCCCCTTTAGCAAACTATGCCAATTCAGAGAGCTGAGCAGTTACCCTGCTAAGCTTATCAGAAAGTTCAGCCAACTTTGCCTTGTCTTTGTCAATGACATCCTGTGCTGCCTTAGCGAGGAAGCCGGGATTAGACAGCTTCTTTTCAAGCTTAGCGACGTCAACCGAAAGCTTGCCCTGCTCCTTCTCAAGGCGAACCTTCTCTGCAGCAAAGTCGACATGACCAGCGAGGCAAACATAAACCTCAAGGCCAGCTGCGAGCGAAACGCTGCTCTCGGCGGGCTTGACAGCGTCAACCGCAATGGCAAGCTCGCTTACATTGCAGAGAGACTCAAGAAGACCAGCCTGTGCGTTCAGCAGTTCGACATCCTGCTCACCGGCCTTCACGACTACGGGAAGAGCGGTCTTCGGAGAGATACCGTAGCGGGAACGAGCACTGCGGATTGCGGAAACGATCTCGCAAACCATCTGAATGGCACGCTCGGAATCAGCGTCTGCATATGCAGCAAGATCAGCAGCGTCAGGCCAAACAGAGCCGATGAGGTACTCGCCATGAGCCTTAACCGGCATCTCCTGATAGATCTCCTCGGTAATGAAGGGCATGATGGGATGCAGCAGGCGCAGAGCGACGTCGAGAACGAATACGAGGTTACGCTGGCAAGCAGCACGATCAGCAGGATCGTTCGCAGCATTCAGGCGAGACTTCGAGAACTCGATGTACCAGTCGCAGAACTCATTCCAGAAGAATGCGTAGAGCGAGCGAGTGATCTCACCGAACTCATAGCTCTCGTACGCAGCATCAACAGCAGCGACAAGACCGGCCAGACGAGAGAAAATCCACTTGTCGGCAGGGGTGATGGGCTCGGGAGCGCCAGGCTCGAAGCCATCAAGGTTCATCATGACGAAGCGAGCTGCGTTGCGAATCTTGTTAGCGAAGTTACGGCTGCTCTCGATCTTCTGATAGTCGAAGCGCATGGCCTGAGCGCCGGTAACCTGCATAAGCAGACCGAAGCGCATGCCGTCGGCACCGTAGTCCTCCATAAGCTTAACAGGGTCAACGCCATTGCCACGGCTCTTGGACATGGGCTTACCATCGGTACCCATGACCGTGGGATGGATGATGACGTCCTGGAACGGGATCTCGCCGGTGCAATACAGCGAGCTCATGACCATACGGGCAACCCAAAGGCCCATGATGTCGCGAGCAGTGGAGAGAACCTGGGTGGGATAGTGTGCAGCAAGCTCGGGGGCATTCGGACCGAACTCAGCCCAGCCCTGCGTAGCAAAGGGCCACAGCTGGCTGGAGAACCAAGTGTCGAGAACATCCTCGTCCTGACGCGTAGCAGCACCGCAAGTCGGGCAAACATCGATGCCGTCAACACTGGCGTCCTGCCAACCACACTCGTCGCAGTAGTACATGGGAATGCGATGACCCCACCACAGCTGACGGGAAATGCACCAGTCCTTCAGGTTGGCGAGCCAATCAAGATAGACCTGCTTCCAACGCTCGGGGTAGAACTTGATGGTGTCGTTCTCGACAACCTCGAATGCAGGCTTCTTAAGCTCCTCAACAGCAACGAACCACTGCTCAGAGAGCCAGGGCTCGAGCGTATTGTGGCAGCGATAGCAATGCATGACGGAATGATCATGGTCCTCGATGTGATCAAGCAGGCCCAGTGCCTCGAACTCAGCGATGACAGCCTCACGAGCCTCCCAGCGAGACATACCCGTGAACTTGCCGAAGCCCTCGACGACATGTGCGGTCTCATCGAAGATGTTCACCTTCGGGAGGCCGTTGCGCTCGCCCATGGCAAAGTCATTGGGGTCGTGAGCAGGGGTGACCTTCACGCAGCCAGTACCAAAATCCTTATCAACATAGAAGTCAGCGAAAACGGGGATCTCGCGATCAACGATGGGAAGCTTGACAGTCTTGCCAACAAGGTTCTTATAACGATCATCCTGCGGGCTTACGGCAACACCGGTATCGCCGAGCATGGTCTCGGGACGCGTGGTGGCAACGACGATGTACTCAATGCCGTCAACGGGCTCTACCAGCGGATAGCGCAGATGCCACAGATGACCTGCCTCGTCCTCGTACTCAGCCTCGTCGTCAGCAATTGCCGTAGTGCAGTTGGGGCACCAGTTGACGATACGCTTGCCACGATAGACAACGCCATCGTGATACCAGTCAACGAAGAGCTTGCGAACAGCCTTGGAGAACTCAGGGCTCATGGTGAACTGCTCGTCCTCGTAGTCACAGGAGCAGCCCATGGTTGCAATCTGGTTCACGATAGTGGTGCCATAGACACGACGCCAATCCTGGCATGCCTCGATGAATGCCTCGCGACCGATCTCGCGGCGATTGATACCCTGATCTGCAAGGTGCTTGTCAACCTTAGTCTGGGTTGCGATACCAGCATGGTCGGTACCGAGAATCCAGCGCGTACGGTAGCCCTGCATGCGAGCACGACGGATGCAGGCGTCCTGAATGGTGTCGTTGAGGGCATGGCCCATATGCAGCACGCCGGTGATGTTCGGCGGCGGAATGACGATGGTGTAGGAATCGTTCTCATGCTTGCCGAAACCAGGCGTACGCTGGAAGTAACCAGCATTCTTCCATGCATCGAACAAGGGGCGCTCATGCGCCGCAAAGTCGTAAGCAGGCTTCTTCGCCTGGCCGTTGTCTGCAAGATTTTCTGCCATGACTTGGCCTTTCTCGTCTAGTTGCCGTTCGTTGCAAAATCATGTCGCACAGCATTCGTAAATGCGGGCGACGAAAGTTACTACACAGATGCGATTTCCGGTTTGGTTTCACCGGTGATATCGCTGGCGCGTACGATAACCTTCGTAGCCTCACTGTGCTCAGGAAGGTCGTACATGACATCCATAAGTGCGCGCTCGCAAATGTTGCGCAGGCCGCGAGCGCCCGTTCCGCGCTCAACCGCCTCGCGAGCAACAGCACGAAGCGCATCCTGCTCAAACTCGAGAGTAGAATTCTCGAACTCGAACATACGCATATACTGCTTGACGATAGCGTTCTTAGGCTCGGTGAGGATGCGCACAAGCTCCTCTTCGGTAAGCTCCGCAAGCGAGGTAATGACCGGAATACGGCCGACAAACTCGGGGATCATACCGAACTTGTTGAGATCCTCGGGCAGAACCTGTGCAAGAAGCTCGGCTTCGGCCTGCTTCTTGGATTCAGGCAGTTCAGCTGCAAAACCAAGGGACTTCTTACCAACACGCTGGGCAATAATGTCAGCCAAGCCAACAAATGCACCACCCAAGATGAAGAGGATGTTGGTCGTATCGATATGGATAAGCTCCTGCTGCGGGTGCTTGCGACCGCCCTGCGGAGGAACAGAGGCCTCAGTGCCTTCGACAATCTTAAGAAGAGCCTGCTGCACGCCCTCACCCGAAACGTCACGGGTGATGGAAAGGTTTTCGGCCTTACGTGCAATCTTGTCGATCTCATCGATATAAATGATACCGATCTCAGCTCGAGGAATATCAAAGTCAGCAGCCGTAATAAGCTTCAGCAAGATGTTCTCGACGTCCTCGCCCACGTAGCCAGCCTCGGTAAGCGTGGTAGCGTCGGCAATGGCGAACGGAACCTGAAGAGTACGAGCAAGCGTCTGAGCGAGAAGGGTCTTACCCGAACCGGTAGGACCAAGGAGCATGATGTTGCTCTTAGCGAGCTCAACATCGCCCTCATCAGCCGAGTAACCCATCTGAATGCGCTTGTAGTGGTTATACACAGCGACGGAGAGGGCACGCTTTGCCTCTTCCTGTCCAACTACATGCTCGGACAGATTCTGATAAAGCTGATGAGGCGTAGGAAGCACTCCAAGAATGTCCTCCACATCAAGAGCCTCATCATCGTAGTCAGCATCCTGATCCCACTGCGCGGGAATAACCTCTCCCCTTCCGAAGCCATAGGAATTCGGATCGAAATCCTGCTGCATACGCATATGCATATCGCGCATCATGGCATCAGCGCAGAGAGAAATGCACTCATCGCAGATATAGATGCCGTTAGGTCCCGAGATCATGGCATTGACGAGACCAGGGTGCTTACCGCGAAACGCGCAGAACACCTCATCGCCATTGCCCTCGAAACCGTTGTTCCTTCTATCTTGTGCCATCGTTCCTCTTCGTCGTCACTCTACTCAATAAGAACGGGGCCCACTTAAGGCCCCGTCCAAAACGGGCGGTACTTGCGATTACTTCTCGCCGGGCTTAGCTCCATGACGATAGATGATCTCGTCGACGAGGCCGTATGCCTTAGCCTCCTCGGCGCTCATGTAGTTATCGCGCTCGGTATCCCTCTGGATACGCTCAATGTCCTGACCAGTGTTCTCAGAAAGAATGCCATTAAGACGATTGCGGGTCTTCAGCATGAAGTCAGCGACGATCTGAATCTCAGTCTGCTGACCCTGAGCACCGCCAAGCGGCTGATGGATGAGAACCATGGAGTTGGGCAGGCAGAAGCGCTTGCCCTTGGCACCAGCGGAAAGAAGCACAGCAGCCATAGATGCGCACTCACCGATGCAGATGGTGGAGACATCGCACTTAATGAAGTTCATGGTGTCAAGAATGCCAAGACCTGCAGTCACGGAACCACCAGGAGAATTGATGTACAGAGAAATATCCTTGTCAGGATCGGCGCTCTCAAGATGAAGAAGCTGAGCAACAACAGAATTAGCGACATGGTCGTCAATCTGCTCACCAAGGAAGATAATGCGGTCGTTCAGCAACCTGGAGTAGATATCGTAGCTGCGCTCGCCTCGCGGAGACTGCTCGATAACATAGGGAATGAGAGCATTGTTCACACGTTCGATAGCCATAATGCCTCGCTTTCGAATGGGGCATGAAGCCCTTTCAATAGTTCATCGTACATATTGAACGAGGTTATCAATTGAATCAAGGTAGGCATAAAAACCTACACCTGAAAAGGCCGCCCGAAGCAAACCAAGCACCTCGGACGGCCCCTTATTCACCGTTTGCACGAATCTTCCCCGAGTCGAAAACCAGGCTCCCCTCCTTGTAAAGACTCGGGAAAGACGTATGCGTTATTCGGCTTCCTTCGCAGCGTAGTCGACGCGGGTAACCTCAGCCGTGGCGATGATATCCTCCATGGCCTTAGCGCGGACAACGCCCTCGCGAATCAGATGGATGCGGCCGGTAGCACGCCACTCAGCCTCGACAGCAGCCGGGTTCTCGAGACCAGCGATGACGAACTCGTTAGAGATCTCCTCGTCAGTTGCCTCGATGCCCTTGTTACGAGCCCAAGCCTCGAGAGCGAGCTCCTGCTTGACGACATCGGTAGCCTCAGCCTTGATGTCCTCCTTGAACTTAGCGCTGTCGATGCCACGCTGTGCAAGATAGGTGTCGAAGCTGATGCCTGCACGCTGCATCTGGGTGAAGAACTCCTGGAGCAGGGTGGACTCAGCCTCCTCGACCATAGCTGCAGGAACCTCAGATGCGAAACGCTCGATGAGAGCGGAGACGCAGTTGTTCTCGGTGATGCGCGGGAGAACCTCCTGGAGCTGAGCGTTGTGAGAAGCGACAACAGCCTCCTTCAGAGCCTCGACAGTGTCGAAGCCGAAGTTACCAGCAACCCACTCGTCGGTGAGCTCGGGGGTAACCTTCTTGCGGACAACGTTGCAGGTGATCTCGAAGTTGACCTTCTTGCCAGCCATGGAGCCCATGAGGATGGAAGCGTCGCCCTCCGGAACCTCAATGGTGAATTCCTTGGACTGACCCTTCTTCATGCCCATGATCTCAGCGTCGAAAACCTCGGGGAACATGCCGTCGCCAGCAACCCAGATGCGAGACTCAGACTCGAGAGAAGCAATTGCATTGCCCTCCTCGTCGGTAGCCTTGAATGCGAGGTCAGCGCTGTTCTCGGGCTTAACCTTGGTTGCAGCAGGAGCATCCTCGAAGGTCTGATAGTGCTCGAGCATAGCGTCAAGCTGAGCCTTGATGTCAGCCTCGGTAGCCTCCTCGAAGGGAAGCTCGATAGCGACGGGCTCGTAGCTGCTGAGCTCGACCTGGGGCTTCAGCTCGACGGTCACGTCGAAGGTGAAGTCCTTGCCAGCCTCGATGAGGTCCGGATCACCGAAGTTCGGGGTGCCGATGACGGAGAGCTTCTCTGCATCGACAGCCTTGGGATAGAAATCGTTCACGAGGCCCTCGGTCACGTTTGCGAGCACATACTCGGCGCCAAGAGCGTTGTCGATGACCTTGCGCGGTGCCTTGCCCTTACGGAATCCAGGGAAGCTGTACTTCTGAGCGAACTCCTTGTAGGTCTTCTTAATGGCAGCGTCAACATCAGCAGCAGGAACAGTGATAACGAGCTGTACCTTGTTGCCTTCCAGAGCCTCTACTTTAATTTCCACGAAACATTCCTCCATCAGTTAACTATATATGCGCCTAAGCGCGATACGCTTCTTTGGGCGTCCCGCAGTTCTCACGAAGCAAGCGAACTCCCGGAAGCGCACCAACTGGATATTATCGCACAAACATGGGTTGCTTACTAGGAGAAAGTACTTGTTTGAAGATTGACGAAGCGTACCTACATCGTGAGTGATATTATGTTCTGCACGTCGCGGGCGTGGCGGAATTGGCAGACGCGCCAGATTTAGGTTCTGGTACTTCGGTGTGAAGGTTCAAGTCCTTTCGCCCGCACCATAAACAACAGAGGGACCCGGTTTTCACCGGGTCCCTCTTTCTTTTAGCGCGTTTTAGATAAGCGTCAGATTACTGAACAGCATCCTTGCCCATCTGGACTTCCTTGCCGTCCTTGATCTGCTGGCGATAGTCGGCAGCAGCGGTGAAGAGAACGTCAGAGGAAGAGTTGAGAGCGGTCTCGCAGGAGTCCTGGATCACGCCGATGATGAAGCCGATGGCAACAACCTGCATAGCGATATCGTTGCCAATGCCGAACAGGGAGCAAGCCAGCGGGATGAGCAGCAGAGAGCCGCCAGCAACGCCAGAAGCACCGCAAGCACCAACAGTAGCCATGACGCTCAGCAGGATAGCGGTGATGGGGTCAACGGAAATACCGAGGGTGTGTGCAGCAGCCATGGTCATAACGGTAATGGTGATAGCTGCGCCAGCCATGTTGATGGTAGCACCCAGCGGGATGGAGACGGAGTAAGCGTCCTTGTTGAGGCCGAGCTTGGCGCACAGGGACATGTTAACCGGGATGTTAGCAGCAGAGCTGCGGGTGAAGAATGCGGTCAGGCCGGAGTCCTTCAGGCAGCGAAGAACGAGCGGGAAGGGGTTCTTCTTGGTGATGATGTAGACGATGATCGGGTTAACGACCAGGGCGATGAAGAACATGCAAACCACGAGAACGACGATGAGCTGACCATACTCGTAGAAGATGTCGAGACCGCTGGTAGAAACAGCGTTGTAGACAAGGCCCATGATACCGAACGGAGCAAGCTCGATAACCCAACGGACAACCTTGGAGACAGCGTCGGCAACAGCGCCAAAAACGTCCTTGACGTTCTCGGAAGCAGCGCGGAGAGCGATGCCGAGCACGATGCCCCAAGCAAGGATACCGATGTAGTTAGCGTTGAGGATAGCGTTAACCGGGTTGCTGAAGACGTTCAGCAGAAGGGTGGTGAGAACCTCACCGATGCCAGCAGGAGATGCCTGGGACACGTTGGGGTCAAGAACCAGCGTGACCGTGGTCGGGAAGATGTAGCTAGCAAGAACAGCGGTAGCAGCAGCAAGGAAGGTGCTGATCACGTACAGAACAATGATCGTCTTCATGTTGCCTGCACCCTTAGCGCGGCAAAGTGCGCTGATGACCAGGAAGAAGACGAGCACGGGTGCAACGCCCTTCAGGCCGGAAACGAACAGGGTACCGAACAGGTCGATAACGGGCTGACCCGGAACGGTGAGCGCCAGGATGACGCCGATGACGAGGCCGACGAGAATGCGCTTAATCAAGCTGATCTCGACGTACTTCTTGAAGATCTCTTTGATGGCCATTACAGCCCTCTCCTTTCAGACGGATGCGCGCTCGCTCACAGATGCTCGCAAATGCATTTGAGCTTCGGTGGGCGAGTGCACAAATCCAATTCCGATTACAAACCGTTAAATAGTACCAGAATGTGCCGAAATGAGAAGATGATTTATACTTGCACATTGATTTGGGCCTCGATCAAAGGGCCTGACCCTAAACCTCAACAGGAAATATGCCGAATAGAGAAGCTAAGAGATGAATGCCGAACAATACAAATGCCTCAGCGCACCATTCCGCGCAAACGACGCCCGTATTCGTGCGTTGCATACGGCAAGCCGCTTCCTCGAGCTTCTCTTCTACATAGCCTACCCCGCTCTCATTGGGCTTCTCGTCATCACGGGACCTAGCGCATCCGATTCAGGTACATTCAACAGCCTACTTCTGCCTTGTCTCCTTGTTCCCGCCTTCGGATTCGCAATCGTCAGCGCTCTGCGAAAACTCGTCAATGCACCTCGCCCCTACGAAGCGCTCGACATCGACCCCATTATCCACAAAGACACTAAGGGGCAATCCTTCCCCAGCAAGCATGCATTCTCAAGCCTCATGATTGCGCTCTGCTGGCTTCATTTTTACAGCCCCGTTGGAGTGCTCCTCATTATCGGGGCCGTTATCCTTGCAATCCTGCGCGTCATAACCGGAGTCCACTTCCCAAAAGACGTCATTGCGGGCACCCTCATCGCGCTTACCCTCGGACTCCTTATCCCCCTTTGGTAATCGAGTAATTGACGAGTTCAAAACCCCCATCGCCCGAGACTTCTTGACGAAGCACGTACCCCTACACTCGTGATACCCACATCACGAAAGCGAGCTTCCATGAACGAAAAGCAGGGGAATTGGCGCACTCCCAACAAACGCGTCTCATACGAAACAACAGGAACTTACGGAATTGCAAGCGACGCCCCCTGGGTGCTAGTGCTGGCATGGGCATCGTATGTCGCAATGATCGGATGCAATGTCGCATTTGAAACCCTCAAACTGGGAGGAACGACAACCGCGGAGGTTTCCAATCAAGTCTTTGTTTGGTTTACTCCGGCGGGCTACGCATTTGCAATCTGGACCGTAATCTACATCGGCCTCGCTATATGGCTGATCGCTCTTACAAGAGAGGAAATACACTACGGTCGAAGCACTCGCATGCAAGGAGTGCTGTTCATAGCCTCCTCCGCACTCAACATTGCCTGGCTCGCACTATTCCACTATCAACTTATCGCGCTATCGCTTGTAGCCCTCATCCTCTATTGGGGAGTTGTCGCCCTGCTCTACTCGATCGTCCACTCCCCAAACGGCAACGTAGCTTTACGGGCGCCTATATCTATTTATCTTGGCTGGCTCAGCGTCGCGGTCATCATCAATGCCACCAACCTCATCACCAGATCCATGGGAAGCATCGCCATCCTGAATGAGATTTCAGCTATCGCCTTGTCCGTCATCGCATTGGGCTTTGCCATAGCAATGGCAAAGCTTGGAAAAGATTACGTGCTGCCCGCAGTAGTGGTATGGGCCGTCGTAGCGGTCGGTGTGCATCTGGCCAAGGTAAGCCCTTATGTATCTGCCGGAGTACTCGCGATCGCCATCATAGGCGCATTGATCGCATATCTCCCCATCGAAAGGTTGAGCTATAGCCGCAAAGGGGCAACTGATTACAAATCAGTTGGCTGAACGAGGGGCAGGCAAAATACGAAATCAAGCTCGTCACTAAGCCAAAATGGCAAAACACCAACCGACCTGCTCCGGATACCTAGATGCGAACCTCAATCTCACCGTTCTCGATGCGTCGCAGACGACGAAGCTCGAACACCAAAAGCACAGCCGTGGTGAATATCGCAAGGAAGTCCGAAATCGGGCAAGCGAAGTAGATAGCATCAAGTCCAAGATACTGCGGGAACAAAACAGGGAGAAGCTCCGGCAGAACGAAATACAACGGAATCAAGAAGATGACCTGGCGAGTAAGAGTAAGGATCGTCGACTTGATGGGCTGACCCGTTGCCTGGAAGTAGTTGGAACCGACAATCTGAAAGCCCACGACAGGCAGCAAGAACAGCTGCACATTGAGCGCGAAGATCGTAAATTCGACGAGTGCAGGCTTCGTAAGACCAACCACCTCGACGATCGGCGTCGAAAGTAGTTGCACGAACAGCCAGAAGAAGAGAGCAATTCCCGTGGCGACGCCAATTCCCCAGGCAAG
>JAFYTB010000131.1 GCA_017559045.1 Eggerthellaceae bacterium
CAGGCATGTATCGCCAGAATTACTGTGCATGCCGCTTCTCGGACGAGGAAGCCCAATTCGAACGCGAAGAGCGCAAGAGAGCTCGCAAGGAAGCGAAGGCGGCTGAAGCGGCCGCACGCGCAGAGCAACAGTCAGCCGAACTGGCGGCGGCCAATGCCAAGCGAGCCGAAAAGGCGGCCTACGCCGACAAACAAGCACGCAAGCGCGCCTTGCTGAAGCAACTAAGGGAGCAGCAGGGCTCCAACGGTTAGTGGCCAGCCCGCCAAACCAGAACCAGCACGTACCTAACATGTAACCAACACGCACTCGATCCATAACGAGCACGCCCGAAGGAAGAACACATGAACACCTATGCCACCGGCATCATGAAGACCGAGGACTTCAACTACAACTTGCCCGAAGAGCTTATTGCCCAAGAGCCCGCTGCTGAGCGCGACGGATGCCGCATGCTCGTCATGGATCGCAAAACGGGCGCACTCGAAGACCGCATCTTCCGTGACATCGAGGAGTACCTGAGACCCGGCGACCTGATCGTCGCCAATGAAACGCGCGTGCTGCCGGCTCGCCTGCTTGGAGCAAAGCGCGGCACTGGCGGCGCAGCTGAGGTCTTCCTGCTGCGCGAGGTAGCTGGTCCCGAGCCCCGCACGAACCAGTGCGCCTACTGGGAGACGCTCGTTCGCCCTGGCAAGCGACTGAAGCCCGGAACGGGAGCTGTTGTCGATTTCCTCGACGCTTCGGGCAACGTCGCTCTTTCGGCTGAGATCGTTGACTGGGCCGAGGGTGCACAGAAGGGTGAGCGCGTTGCAAAGCTCACCACTACCATGCCCTCCCTCGACGAGGCCCTGCATGCTGTCGGCAATACGCCGCTGCCGCCTTACATCAAGAACTACGCCGGCGACACCGAGCTGTACCAGACCGTGTTCTCGAAGCGCGAAAGCTCGGCTGCCGCACCGACGGCTGGTCTGCACTTCACCCCCGAGCTCATTGAGCGCCTTCGCGCAAAAGGCGTGCGCTGGGAAACCGTCGAACTCGAGGTCGGTCTCGACACCTTCCGCGTGATCGACGAGGAAGACCCCGCAGAGCACCAGATCCACACCGAGTTCTTCACCGTCGAACAGCGCGTGAGCGACGCCGTAGCCGAAACGCGTGCCAACGGCGGCCGCATCATTGCCGTGGGAACTACGAGCGTACGCAGCCTTGAGAGCGCCTGGGATGCACAGCTTGCAAGCAACGGCACCGCCAAGAAGGACGATCCGACGGCGACAAGCGAAGGCGGCCTGCGCGCACGTGCACGTGAGGCAACCTCGCTCTACATCCTTCCCGGCTATCAGTTCCACGTCGTCGACGCGCTGGTTACGAACTTCCACGTTCCTCGCAGCACCCTCATGATGCTCGTAAGCGCCTTCTCAAGTCGCGAGAACCTGTTGGCAGCCTACGATCACGCCATCGAAGAACGCTATCGCCTGCTCTCGTTCGGCGACGCCATGTTCATCCACTAAAGGCGCAAGCCAACTGATGCAAAAAGAGAAGAGCCCGCAAGCATGCGGGCTCTTCTCTTAGGGATGATTTAGTATCGCGTAAAGGCTAGAGCTTAACCACGTTGCTAGCCTGAAGCTTGCCGTTCTGACCAGTGGTCACCTCAAAGGACACTGCCTGACCCTCGTCAAGAGTCTTGAAGCCGTCCATCTTGATCTCAGAGAAATGCACGAACAGGTCTTCGCCATCCTTCTGAGAGATGAATCCATAGCCCTTCTCGGGGTTGAACCACTTCACCGTTCCTTCAGCCATGATACTCCTCGTAATCTTTCTCCCCAAACGCGGGGAACCCACTCGGTAGACTGCATGCGCAGCCCTGGCCCGTTTTGAGCCATCGTCCACTATACGCCATAAAACAAACGTTGCAGTCAGCAATTGCGTCTATTTCCCCTGTTTTTACCACACGCGCCAACGGGCCTAAAATCATCGCCAAACAAGCTCGTAACGGAACGAGCGACAAATTAAGCGTAACGAGCGACGCGTCATCAATATGCAGCCGACATGCAGGTGGATACAACCACTGCGTCGCCAATTTGTCGCCGATAAGCTACTGCTGAGGGGCGGACATCCCCAGATGCTCCCATGCGCGAGCTGTCGCCTGACGCCCCTTGGGGGTTCGCATAACAAGACCCTGCCTCATAAGATAGGGCTCGTATACGTCCTCGACAGTATCAGGATCCTCGGACAACGCGGCAGCGAGGGTGGTGAGGCCAACGGGACGACCGGAGAACTGAACACACAGGACCTCAAGCAATCTGTTGTCAGTCGCATCGAGGCCAATGTGGTCGACCTCGAAGAAGTCGAGCGCTCGCGAGGCCATCTCCTCGTCGATAGATCCATCTCCGCGAACCTGAGCAAAATCACGTACGCGCTTGAGAAGACGATTGGCAAGGCGCGGCGTGCCACGGCTGCGACGAGCAACCTCAAGGGCGCCCTCCTCATCAATGGCAACATCCAAAATGGCAGCAGATCGACGCACGATGGCCGCCAACTCTTCAGGCGTGTAATACTCCATGCGGTAGCTCACACCGAATCGATCTCGAAGAGGGCCAGTGAGCAAACCCGTACGGGTAGTTGCGCCAATAAGGGTAAAGCGAGCCAACGGCAAGCGAGCCGTTCTTGCTGCCGGACCCTCACCCAGAATGACATCAAGCGCAAAGTCTTCGATAGCGGGATACAGAACTTCTTCAACCACACGATTCATACGGTGGATCTCGTCGATGAAAAGGACATCGCCCTCTTCGAGAGTGGTGAGGATAGAAGTGAGATCGCCCACACGTACGATAGCAGGACCGCTGGTTACGCGAATATTGGAGCCCATCTCATTGGCAACCACCGTTGCGAGCGTGGTCTTGCCCAAACC
>JAFYTB010000132.1 GCA_017559045.1 Eggerthellaceae bacterium
AGGTGGTATCTGCATGATGGATCCCGGCATGCTCACGGACATGGTCGGCGTCGTGCTCATTGCGGCCCTTACCGCCACCCAGTTCCTGCTTGGCAAGCGCCATAAGAACGATCCGGGCAATCCGGAGCCTGCACTTCAAGAAGCTCCGGCCGCAGCATAGGCTCTCTTAAAAAGCCGATGCATTAGCCTGACGCACAAAGGCGACCCACCACAACAACGGCGGGTCGCCTTTTTCTATGCACTGCATTCAGCAAACGTAGCCTGGATCAACCATACGAGCCAGACCAATCACGCATTCGCCGTCGCTCGTCGGTTGCGCAATTCTCGCAACCCCCTATCGGCCACTATGGTCAAAGTGCGCCTTCTGCTGCGCCTTCTTCGGGGATGCACCAGCATCGCCTTGCGCAATTTCATCCAAGTGCGCGATCTCAGCCTTCATGTCACGAATGAACTTGATAGCAAGCGCCATGGAAAGATCGGCTCGGCAAACGATACGCTGGCACGTTACATCCTGCATATCGGGAGGCAAGGGGTATGCGGGAATCTGCCAGCCATGCATGCGAAGTCGATCGTCGAGGTCATAAAGCGTCCAGCTCTTCTCAACGCCGTCAGCCAAACGCCAGCACAGGATCGGGATCTCCGTAGCTTCTTCAAGCATTGTGAAGATACCCATACCCTTGATTTCTTCCACCAGATAGCGCGCAACATCCATCGTCCTCTGATGGATCTCAGTGAATCCGGCTCGGCCATTGCGCATAAGCACGTAGTACTGAGCAACGATCTGAGCGGCACTGCGGCTGAAGTTGATGGCCATGGTGGCCTCTTCCCCACCAAGGTAGCTCACCCAGAAGATCAGGTCCTCCGGCAGCGCCTCCTTCGAGCGCCATACAATCCATCCGATTCCGGGATACACAAGACCGTACTTGTGACCACTTGTGCTGATCGACCACACGTTCTCGAGACGGAAGTCCCATTTCAGATCGGGCTCAAGGAAGGGCGCGACCATTGCTCCCGATGCCCCATCAACATGAATGCGAACCGGCACTGCCGCGGTGCGGTTGTACTCAGCAATGAGCGCATCGAGTCCCGCTACGTCGTCGTATCGACCCGTATACGTGATACCGAGAATAGCCACTACGCCGATGGTGTGATCATCAACATAGTCCATTACCGTATCCAGATTCAGCGTCAGGTGGTTCTCGTCCATAGGAACGCAGCGCATCTCAATATCCCAATAGCGAGCAAATTTCTCCCAGCAAACCTGATAACCAGAAGAGATCACGAGGTTGGGACGCTGCTCGGAATACACGTCGATGCCCGCCTCCTTCGCAAGCTCCTTCCAGCGGAAGAGCATACCCAGGCCACCCAGCATGCATGCCTCCGAAGATCCAACCGTAGAAGTTCCCATAGGATGCTCTTCTTTGCGAGCGTTCCAGAGATCCCCGATCATCGCCACGCAACGATTCTCCAGGTCGGCAGTCATGGGATACTCGTCTTTGTCGATGGCGTTCTTCTCAAGCGTTTCGCTCATAAGCTGAACAGCTTCGGGTTCCATGTAGGTCTGCACGAAGGTGCACAGATTCTGATGCGCATTGCCCTCAGTGGACAGGTACTCGCGGATCATCTCCGCCGCAACCTGCGGTGCAACGGGGCTCTTACCCAAACGTTCAACCGGCATTCCCTCATCGGATGCCACTGTTCCGAAAATCGGGCTTGCAGCTCCCGTGCGCTTATTCATGTACTCGACGCTCTTTTTATTCATCTCAACCATTCGATGCTCCCATCTTTTCATCGCTAAAACGTAGCGCTTGGCTTGCTTGCTCGAGGCGGGCCGCTAACGCCACTCGGCCTGCCCTTCTCGATCTTGGGCTTGGCCTTTCCATCCCAATGACTGCGCAGGGCATAGATCACGAAGGGAATAGCCACCGAAACCACGAACGAGATTGCCAGGGTGATTTCGTAGACCTTGTTTGCACTTGAACTGAGATCCGACGAGGGGAAGAAAGAGATGACCAGCGTTGCTGCGGTCATGAACATACCGACACCGGCAACGATAAGCTTGAAGGGGGTTCCGCCGGGGAGCTGGAACGAACGCTCGAGATCACGATGCTTGAGCACCAGCTTGAAATAGGCGAAGAAGAACAGCACGTATGCCACGAGGTAGATGACAACCGTCAAACCAATAGCGGTCAGGTACGCAACAGAAGAGCTGGATCCACCCGAAAGCGCCATTGAGCCGCAAAGCACCGCATCCCAGAAGGTGACCAGCACTGCCTGGATGATGACCGTTTTCACGTTGACGCCATGCTTGTTGAGCTTCGCAAAGCTCGGCGGAATAATTCCGTCTTGCGCCGCATTGAGCAGAGCACGAGAAGGACCAACGATCCATGCCGAGATCTCCGCCAAGACACCAAGCGCCAGAAGCAGAGCGACGGCAAACACAATCCAGCCCATCTGGAAATGAGTGGCGAAGATCGCCTTGAAAGCCTCGATGACGCCGTAGCTCATATTGCCGTCGAGCGTCGATGCCGGCAGCGTGGTCGCAACCGCCATGCCACCAATGGCATCAAGGGCGATGGCCAACACACATAGCACGATCATGGCAAGCGGGTAGTTGCGGCTCGGATTCTCCAGCTCATTGATATGCGAAGCCGACGCCTCAATACCCATATACGCAAGGATGAACGAAGCGAAGATCACGAGCGTATCGACCTTCGTGAAATCGGGAATGACGCTGCTGACGCTCAGATGCAGGTTCAGCTGTGATGCGCCACCCGTTACAAAGTAGGCAATAAGGCCAACCAGCAGGATGCAAACCGGAAGCACGATACCGCCGACAAAGCCGATCTTGGAAATCTTCGCAGTAAGCTTCGTGCCGCCCAACTGCGTAAGCGTCAGCGCCCACACGATGATGGCAACACCGAAGAACATCACCAGCGGATCCTTATAGAGCGCATCCCATTTCACGACGTAGCTGAACGCAGCCAGAATGAAGAAGGCCATGGTGACAAAGCCAACCGTAATCTGGAACCACTGATAGAAGAGCGCCGCAAAGCCCCATCGCTGGCCGAGCATCTTTCCTACCCACGCGTAGATACCGCCTGATTCCCATCCCTTGACCGTCGCCATTTCTGCAGCGCACATAGCAACTGGCAAAAACCACAGCACACCGCCGACAACGAGGAAGAACACGAGATGAAGGCCAGAAGATGCAAACGTCGGATACTCGTACACCGTCATGACCATCGAGGCCGTGATGGCGAAGAACCCAAAGAATGTCAAAGCGTGGGTAACGGACCCTCCGCCCGACTTTGCCACTGGCGTACCAGCGGACGCACCCGTTGCGGCAGAGCTCGTTCCACCGCGAACACGTGCCGGCATCGCCTTCTTGTTCAATTCAGCCATGGCGAAACTCCTTCCCGTAGGAAACAAGCGCCCACTCCTTGCAAGCAGAGCAGACGCCTAAGACGAAACAGCAAGGTTGTATCACGGCAAAATTGCCGCTTTTCGCCTAGCCTAGGAAGGTCATTCGCCCGTGCCCGTTATGTCGGAAAGATGAAAAGAAAGTGGCTGTTTGTCGCGAATCGCACCGAGCGATCATGCCCCGCCAAAACGCGGTACAATCGAAGGCAGTTCGATCGCAGACCCAAGCGAGAGGAAACATCATGCCCAACATCATCGACTACCTCGAGCATCGATTCGAAACCTTCGACGAGGAACCCTTCAACATGGTCGATGCAGCTATCCTCTCTCAAATCTGCATGGTTCGCGGCAAGGGCGTCATTCCTCCCCTCAAGGAGCGCCAATCGTTCGCCGACGTATTCACCGTGTTGAGAAACGCTCTCTCGGCCAGCCAAAAGCCGGCAAGCTTCATCGAGCTGCTGAAGGCCGAGCACTTCGCCGACATGTTCACCGGCCTTGACCCCGCTCGCATCAAGAACTGCTTGTTTGCCGTCGCTGCATCGCCGCGCTTCCGCGACATGTGCGTCCGCGATTACCTGAGTCTTTTCGACACGCGCATGGAAATGCAGTTCGCAGCCATGACCTTTGTGCAGAAAGACGACTTCGCCGTCATCACCTTCCGCGGCACCGACGCCTCCATCACGGGATGGAAAGAAGACTTCAATATGGCCTACGCCGCGCCCGTCCCTGCTCAGGAGCAGGCTCTCCGTTATCTTGAAGCAGTTGCGCCACGCCTGCCGAAGCGTCTGATCATCAACGGCCACTCGAAGGGCGGCAATCTCGCCGAATACGCCGCGCTCAAGGCGCCGAAAGATATCCAAAATCGCATCGAGGTGGTCTACAACCTTGATGGTCCGGGCTTCAAGGAAAACATGTTCTCGACTGAGGACTACGCGCCCGTCATCGACCGCATCATCAAGATCGTTCCCGAGGACTCCATCATCGGCATCCTGCTTCACTCTCCCGTGCCGCATTACGCAGTCGCAAGCAAAGCCCGAGGATTCAGCCAACATAGCGTTTTCAATTGGGAGATCGCACTGAACGAGGCGAGCGAAGAGAACGGCATCGCTCTTGCTAAGACCCTCGGAGAGAACGAGCGCGAAAGCCATGCGGAAAGCGACGAAATCAATTACTCCGACCTTTTGGCATTTAGCTTCGAAAGCGTGGGCGATATCTCGTCTTCGTCTTCGTTCACGAGCGAAGTGCTGAAGCGCTGGCTGGAAAACTATAACGATGAGGAGCGCGGCACCATCGTCGAATCCATCTTCAACGCAATTGAGGCCACCGGTGCCGACGACGTGCTCGATTTGTTCTCGGGCGGTCCCCGTACGGTTACGATGTTCAGAGATGCTGCAGCCAATCTGAAGGATGGCGACAGAGATTTCATGCTGCAGGCAGGCCGCGTTTTTGCGGAAGAAGCCTCGCAACTGGCAACCGAGCGCATGGGAAAGGCGACTGCGCAGGGCATGCTAACCGGTGCCGCAAAGATTGCCCAGGTAATCGAAAACGCAACGGCAAGCCGACGTCTGATCCGAGAAGAAAATTAAAAAGGCGCCCGAGTCGGCGCCAAAACAAAAGTATCCCGGATAGGCAGGGTCGCTCGCCAGCGGTCCCTTATGGCTGCTTCCTCCCGGACCTGACCAGGTTCGGAACTTGGCGCCGCCCCGGCCCATCCGAGATACTCTCATCAAACGAGCAAACAGTATAAACCAAAGCTACGCAGCCGAGCACCACTATATTTCAATTTCCCTCATTGCCTCATTCGTGTTCTTCTTCGAAGGCAGCATGCACGGCCAACACGGCGCGCAAACAACTTGCTACAATCTCGGCAACAGCAAAAGCGATATAAACAAAAACACGGCGTTCGCGCGGCCGCCCAAAGCAGCCAGCGAGCTCCTCCTGAAACGCACACAGAAACGAAGCATCATGGAGCCCAGAATGTCCTCATCGCGCACTGGAACAGCCGCCTTTGTCGTCCTGTTCTTCACTATTGCCCTCAGCATCACGCTCGCCTGCGTGGGCTTCATTCAGAATGCACCTCTTCCCACAACCGGCGACGAAAGTCCGGCTACCTCGAGCGAAGCCGTTTCAGCAAAACCCCAGTTCACCGTAGGCGAAGCCGAATACATTCCAGAACCCGAGCCTGAACCAGAGCCGGATCCGAAACCCGAATCACTCGCCTACCTCGCCACCAACTCTGACATCCTGAGCATCTCCTCCAGCAAGGATCCCATCAGCTTTGCACTCGCCGATGGCGACAGCGCCCCCACATTGAGCGACGACGCCAGCACCAGCATCACCTCCACCATGACCAAACTGCTTGGCGAAGATCGTGTCGGAGGTTTTCTGCTCATCGATCTCGAGACTGGTCGAGGTGTTGTCAGCGGAGCTGACGAGCGCGTGTTCGGTGCAAGTGCGATTAAAGCCCCGTTCGTTCATTTCATGTGCGAGCGTTGGCTCGATGCAGGAAAAGCGTCTCTCGACGACAAAGTCACCGTCGACGACAAGGAGATGACGCTCAAAGAAGCCATCGAAGACGCCGTCATCAAATCTGGCAATGACAGCTACAAAATGCTTTTCAATACCTACAATTCCGGCTGGAGTACCTGGCTTCAAAGCATGGGCATAAGCGGGAAGATCGATCCCTGGGAACGCAACCCCAGCTACACCGCGCGCGAATCGGCCGTTATGTGGCTTGAGATCTATCGCTACATCAGCGAAGAAGCATCCGCCGACAACCATGCCGAATGGCTTGGCAGCATGATCTCGAGCACGCAAGTCTCCTTCATGAGGCACGCCATTGCCGACAACAATATCAAGGTCGCCAGCAAACCTGGATGGTACGCTACGCCAGAGGGATCTGAGTACAAAATGGACGGATTCTGCGAAGCGGGCATCATCAACGAAGATGGCCACTGCTACCTGCTCACCCTCATGACCGACGTCGCATACAAGGGTGCCCTTGAGGATGAGTTCGAAAACGTCATTCAAGCCATCTGGGCAGCTCGAAGCGATTTCGCCACCAAATAAAGCGCCTAGGCCAAAAGGGAAACCGCCGACCAGTGCACTCCTGGCTCAAGAGGAATCGCAAGACAAAAGAATCTTTGCCAAAAAAAGAGACGCCCCAATAGGGGCGCCTCTTAGCATCAAAAGTTAAAGGACCTTATGCCTGGGGAATAACCAGGTTAACTTCCTTGAGCTGACGGCTGCTCACCTCATTGGGAGCACCAGTCATGGGATCGCTTGCGCTGGAGGTCTTCGGGAAGGCGATGACGTCGCGGATGGAAGACTTGCCTGCCAGCAGCATGACCAGACGATCGAGGCCCAGTGCGATACCACCATGCGGCGGTGCGCCCAGCTCGAGTGCGTGCAGCAGGTGGCCGAACTTCACATCGATGTCCTCCTCGCTCACGCCGCAACGACGAAGCACGCGACGCTGCTCCTCGGCGTTGTGGATACGGATGGAACCGCCACCCACCTCGAAGCCATTCATAACCAAGTCGTATGCATAGCTCAGGCACTCCAGCGGAGCATCCTCGATCTTGTCCAGATCCTCCTCGAAGACGTGAGTGAAGGGGTGATGCTCAGCAGCGTACTTGTCCTCGTCCTGGTCGTACTTGAACATGGGGAAGTCGACAACCCACAGCAGGGAGTGACCCTCACGCGGCACGTTCAGGCGATCAGCCATAGCAAGACGCAGTGCGGACAGAACAGCGCTGACCGTTGCGTAATCGGAAGCAGCAAACAGCAGCAGGTCGCCGGGCTCCACGTCCATAGCAACCTTCAGAGCCTCCCACTCCTCGTCCGTGAAGAACTTCTTGATGGGGCTCTTCTCCTGGCCGTCGGTGGTGAATGCCACCCAAGCCATGCCCTTTGCGCCATTCTCCTCAGCGATGACGGCGAGCTTCTCAACGTCGCCGCGGCTCCAGTCACCAGCACCCTTGGCGTTGATTGCCTTCACGACGCCGCCAGCCTGGGCAACGCTGGAGAAGACCTTGAAGCCAGTGTTCTTGACGATGTCGGTGATGTCGACCAGCTCCATGCCGAAGCGAACGTCGGGACGATCGTTACCGAAACGATCCATGGCCTCTGCGTAGGGCATACGCTGCAGCGGGAACTCGACGCTGACACCAGCAGCCTCCAGAACCTCTGCCATGACATCTTCCATCATGTCGACGACGCCGTAGCCCTCGACGAAGGACATCTCGATGTCGACCTGAGTGAACTCGGGCTGACGGTCAGCACGAAGGTCCTCGTCACGGAAGCAGCGAGCGATCTGGTAGTAACGCTCGACGCCAGCGCACATGAGCATCTGCTTGAACTGCTGCGGAGACTGCGGCAGTGCATAGAACTTGCCCGGGTTCGGACGGCTGGGAACAATGTAGTCACGAGCACCCTCCGGAGTGGAGTTTGCAAGGATGGGGGTCTCGATCTCGAGGAAGCCGCGCTTGTTCAGAGCGTTGCGCATTGCCTGTGCAACGGTGTGGCGCAGGAACAGGTTCTGGTACATCTCGGGACGACGGATGTCCATGTAGCGCCACTTCATGCGCATGGTCTCGTCGGTCTCGATGCCGTCCTCGATAGCAAACGGCGGGGTGACGGAGGTGTTGAGAACGGTGATAGCGCTGGCCAGAACCTCGATCTCGCCAGTAGCCATGTTGGGGTTCACGGCCTCAGCGGCACGCGGGCGCACCTTGCCGACAACCTTGAGCACGTACTCGCGGCCCAGATGCTCAGCCTTAGCGAAGTCGTCAGCGGAAACACAGTCCGGATCGACGACAACCTGCACATAGCCCTCACGGTCACGCAGGTCGCAGAAGATGAGTCCACCGTGGTCGCGGTTATGCCATGCCCAGCCAGTGAGCACGACCTCGCGGTCGACATCCTCCTTGCGCAGCTCACCGCAGGTGGCGGTGTGCATGCAGTATTCATTCTTCAGTTCTGCCATGGTGGTCCATTCTCCTTGCGAACTTGCCATACATTCACACGGGTGTTGGCGCACATGCGCACACAAACCCGAGAGACTTTGCCTCAAACTGTGACATTGTACTGCAGCGCTTCGAAAAAGTGCAGATAGCACACGTATTTCGCAAAAAAAGCCCGCCGCGCGCGAGGCGCCATGCCCCAAAGGCAGTCGTCTCGCACAAGTGATTGCAGCGGCTTTGAGCTAACGCGAGCGCGGACTATAAAACACCATGAGAAGTGCGCCCGCCAAAGCGAATGCTGCAATGCAAATCAGCATGACGCCGTATCCGTTCAAGGAACCAAGCACGGCATGCGCACCATTGGCCATAAAGCCAACGAAGATCGCCGGCGCAAGCGTCGTTCCAATCTGACGAACAAAGGTCACCGTAGCAATGGCGCTCGCGCTATCAGAAGCGTCAGTGTTTTCGAGGATCATGTAGTTCGTTGGCGCGCCCATGGCAAAACCCATACCCAAACCGACAATCATGAGACCCGCAATAAGACCGATATTCGTCGGGTTCGGCGTTACGGCAAGCGCAAGGAACAGATATCCGACGGCAGCAGTAACCAAGCCGAAAGTCATCACGGGCTTCACGCCGAACTTATCGATGAAGCGTCCACCCATCGGGGCACCGAACATCGAGGTAACACCGATGGCGAGCACATAGAAACCGCCGGAGCCCACCGGGTTCCCCATAACCTCCTCAGCATATTCGGGAATGAGCGTCATCGAGATGATGATGCAGCCAACGAAGAAGGAGACGACCATCGTAATAACGATGGGGCGCACGTGCAGGTACTCCAAATGAAACACCGGATCAGATGCCCTCTTCTCAATCTGGAAGAACACCGCCACACCTACGATCGCGCCGACTATCGGCAGCCATACATGCAAGCTGGAGAAGCTTTCCACCACATTCAGGAAGTCGATGCTCCTAAGAGCGTATAGCAGCAACAGAATGGTAACCACGAAGAAGAAGGATCCAGCGTAGTCGAGCTTTCCTCTCGATTCCGCCTTGCGATTCGGCAGAAACTTCACGGATGCCAGCGCAAGCAGAAGGCCGAAAGGCAGGCATACGAAGAAGAGCATCGACCAGTTTTCAGCTCCGAACGCGCCGAGAATGGCACTGCCCGCAGCAGCGCCGAGAACATTGGCCATGCCCGTTATCGCAGCCGCCATACCAAGGGCCATTCCGCGCTTATCGGGCGGCATCGTAGTTCCCAGCTCCGCATTGGCAACAGGGATCATGCCGCATGCACCAACAGCCTGAACCACACGTCCCGCAAGCAGCAGAGCGAATCCTCCGAAGTATGCCGAAAGGCCGCAAAGAGCAGCACCCACGCAAAACACAACGACACAACCGATGAACACGAGCTTACGGCCGCGCCTGTCAGCAAGCTTGCCAATGACGGGAATCAACGCTGCATAGAACAACGTGTAGATGTTGATCATCCAAATGCCTTCGGCACCTGTCAGGCCAAACTGAGCCTGCACCACGGTACGGACGGGCGTAACCATGCCGACGTACAAACCGCCCACCAAAAGGCCGAGCAAATATATAGCCAAAATGGCACCGATATTTCGCACGCCCTCGGTCGACTCTTTCGATTCCACGTTCATCCCGCTCCCATCACAACAATCGGCCTAGAGAAGACCAGCCGCAAAAGCAAACTCCAGCAACAACAGCGCCGACCCTCCGATGAGCAGCATGCGATTGACCAGCCCATCGGCGCGACACAAACCCAGGCCAATGCCCTTCCCCATCGGATAGAACACCTTTATCGGCTTCTTGTTGACCGCATCGAGCACAAGATGCGACAAGAAGCCCACCGCAAACGGCAGAACTAGTTCGATGGACAGCAATCCGAAACCCGCAGAAAACAGCAGCATTGCCAGCAGAGAATGACTGAAACCCCTATGCCCCGACATGCGGGCAAAGACTCCGACAGCCACCAGCACAGCAACACCGGCGACGAAGCGGATCGGTATGCTCATCGACAGCATTTCGCCAAACACGTCCCGCGTCGCAACACCGAAAATCAGTGCAGCAACCGCAATGACCAGCACGGCTATACGAGCGCGCAACGCGTCGCGCCTCACGCGGCTCGTGCGCACATCGAGGTCGCATACAACGCCGCCCATCGCACCAACCGCGGCCGCCATCAGACATTCTTCGAACGAGCTCGGACAAGCGATGACGGCCGCAGCAGCAGCGCCAACTGCTACATGGGTCTCACCCATCATCTTGCCCACCCCACTTTCGAAAACAGCCGACTACGTCCCTGGCAAAATCGGCCTCATTGTACAGCCTGCATCCAGGGCCATCACCGCAATTACCTGCTAGATGCTCGTGTTTAGTGGCGATTGCGTAAAGGTGCGTGCGCGGGCAAGACGGCAAGGGTCATTTTGTGGCATGATTGCAGTTTGAGAGATATATGGTGGCATTTGCACCACCCATGAAACGACCTCAAACGCAGCACAAAGGTAGGAGTACGAAATGGGTCTGTTTTCGAAGTTTGAGAACAAGGTTGAAGATACCGTCGAAGGCGCCGCAGAGCGCATGGGAGGAGCTCCGCTCTCCCCTGTCCAAATCGCGAAGAAGGCTGAAAAGCAGATGCGCCGCGAGAAGATGGCTGGCGCTGGCAAGCAGTATGCGCCCACGCTTTACACCGTCCTCGTGAACGAGATCGACGACCAGCGTCTCTTCGGATACTATCCCACGCTTGCAGGCGAAACCGAAACCTACCTGTCCGCCAAGGCTGCCGAGCACGGCTATGTCATGGATGGTCAGCCGCTCGTTCGATTCATCGCCGACGAGGGCCTCAAGCGCGGCAAGTTCGAAGTCATCGCCGAGCTGGTCGCAGCCCCCATCGTCGCGCAGCTTCGCCAGGAAGAAATGGAGCGCTACGGCATCGCCGCACCTGCAAAGCCGGCTAATCGCGCTTACGCATCCGCTCCTGCTCCTCGCCCCGCTGACCCCTTCGCTCCCAGCGCAGATTACGGTGACTACGAGGACGAGCCGCATACCATGGTGCTCGGAGGCCCGGCCGACGAAGACGTCGATCCCCTCAGCCCCGCTTCGGCTCAGCTGACTGCCTATCTGTACGATATGACCAACGACCGCGCCTTCACGCTCACCAAGCAGAACACCACCGTGGGTCGTGAGTCCGACAACGACGTCGTCATCTCCGACATCAACGCATCCCGCTATCACGCGTCGGTGCGCCTCGAGCCGCCCGCGAAGTGGATCATCTCCGACGAGGGTTCCACCAACGGCACGTTCGTTAACGGACGTCGCATCAAGAGCGCTCCCCTGCGCGACGGCGACATCATCATTATGGGCACCACCAACATCGAGTTCCAGCTTCTCTAAACGATACGTTCCGCACGACCGATCCCAACCCAAAAACACAGCTCAAACGTACTAAGGACCGAACCGTGATCGACATCGCATTGCTTATTGGCCGCCTGCTATTCGTAGCCCTGCTCTATCTATTCCTCTTCGCCATCATGCGAACGGGAATTGGCCTTGTGCGCGGCCAGCGCAAGAAGGACAGCACCTGGAGCCTCTC
>JAFYTB010000133.1 GCA_017559045.1 Eggerthellaceae bacterium
CCAGCGTCACATTTTCGCGAAAATGTGACGCTGGCTACGAGCTCATCTGTCACACTTGTTACTATGTTTTTGTTCTGGTAAACGGATGCGAGGAGGCTTCCATGGATGAGGTTTTGGCTTTTCTGAAGGAGAGCAGGACGTATTTTCTTGCAACGGTCGACGCTGATGGCAATCCGCAGGTAAGGCCCTTCGGCACCATCACGAAGTTCGAGGATGCTCTCTACATCCAGACCGGCAACGTGAAGGACTGTTTCAAGCAGATGATGGCTCATCCGCGCGTGGCTATTTCCGCTATGTCCGCTTCCGGTGGGGAGTGGCTCCGCATCGAGGCCGACGCTGTGCAGGACGATCGTCGCGAGGCTCGCGTAGCGCTGCTCGACGATCACCCCGAGCTCAAGGGCCTTTATTCGCCTGATGATGGCAACTGCGAGGCTATCAAGCTGGTGAATGCGAAGGCATCTTTCTGCAGCTTCACCGCGGCTCCGCGTGTGGTTGAGTTCTAAGAGTTGTTCCTAGGGGACGGTGGGGAAGGATCCCGCCGTCCTCTTCTGTTTAAGCTTGTTTTGGGGGTTGTTGGTGGAGTCGACGGGTTTTACGTGGCTGCCGAATTTGCGCTTGGGCTCGAAGGTGCTTTGCATTGGTGCGGTGATGGCCGACGTGGTCTGCCATGTTCCGAAGTTGCCCGAGCGAGGCGAGGGCGTAGTGGTGACGAAGCGCACGACCCACTTGGGCGGATGTGCGTTCAATTCTGCGGAAGCCGTAAGGCATGCGGGGTATCCCTGCGCGTTGCTTGCGCCGATCGGATGTGGCTTGTTCGCGGACTTTATTCGCGGGGAGCTCGGGCGTCGCGGCATTGAGCCCTTCGATGTCGAGACCGACCTCGATTGCGGTTCCTGCACGTGCATGGTCGAGCCGAATGGCGAGCGCACCATGGTGACCTCGCCCGGTGTTGAGCGTTCCGTCAAACTGGAGTGGCTCGATAGCTTCGACGCTTCGGATTGCGGCATTGCGCTGGCTTCGGGCTATGAGATCGAGGGCGAAGGCGGTAGCGCCATCCTTTCCTTTGTTGAGGCACGTCCGAACCTGACCTTCTTCTACGCGCCGGGCCCGCGCATTTTGGGTGTTGCCGATGACGCCGAGAAGATGTCGCGCATTCGTGCGCTGCGACCCGTGTGGCACCTGAACGACCTTGAGGCTGTTCAGCTTGCCGCGCATTTGGGAGCATCTGCGCAGGATGTGGAGACAGCCGGTTTCTGGCTTTCCCGCGAGTTTGATTCCGTCATGGTGGTCACTCGAGGATCGCAGGGGGCATCGGCCTTCTTCCCTGATGGCGAGGCTGTTCATGTTCCCACTGAGCCCGTGGTTCCGATTGATACCGTGGGTGCGGGCGATTCCCACTTGGGTGCCCTTGCTGCTGCGTTAAGCGCTGGCGATGGCTGGGAAATGGCGCTTGGCAAGGCGAACCGCATGGCTGCGCGTGTCTGTCAGGTGGAGGGCGCAACCCTGCCTGCGTAGCTGGCGGGTAAGATGTGATTTATGCGGCGCGTTGCCGCTTGTGAATGAAGAGAGGGGCTCGCTATGGAGTATCAAGAGCTTATCGAGGCTCGCTATTCGGTGAGGAAGTATTCGGATAAGCCGGTGTCTGAAGAGGATATCCGTGCCATTCTGGAGGCTGGACGCGTGGCTCCCACCGCGCGCAATCTGCAGACCCATCGCATTTGGGTTGTCACCAAGCCCGAGGATCTTGCGAAGATCGACGAATGCTCGCCGTGTCGATTCAATGCACCCGCCGTGCTGATCTGCGCTTATGACAACGAGCAGACCCTTACGCACCCCGACTCGCTCAACGGTGATTGGTCGTACGGCATCCTTGATGGCGCGATTGTCTTCACGCATATGATGCTCAAGGCTCATGATCTCGGTCTCGGCACTTGCTGGGTCGGCCTGTTCGACGGTCCCAAGGTCCAGGAAGCCTTCGGCCTTGAAGGCGTGACGGTGTATAGCCTCATGCCGTTTGGCTATGCCGCGGATGATTGCGTGCCGAACCCCCGCCATTTCGAGCGTCTTCCCCTCGAGGAGACGGTGACCTGGCTCTAAGCTCCCGAAAAACTAAGAAGCCCGGTCGTGCGGCCGGGCTTCTGCTCTCTGATGCGGACTGCTCTGACCGAGCCGCCTAGCTGGCGTTACGCTTCCTCTTTGTGAACCTGGGGGACCAGCGGCGAGATAAGGGCGCAGGCCATACCGACGCAGGCCGTGATTGCCAACGGTGCGACGGAGTCGTTGATGGCGCCCTCGCCGAGGTAGATTATGCTGCGCACTCCGTCACCGAAGAAGTGCTGAGGGGCCCAGGGGTATACCCAGTTCTGCCAAAAGTCCGGCAGCATCTCGGGAGGCAGGATGCCGCAACACGTTCCCGCAAGCACGCAGATAAGTCCGAGCGCGCCAAGGGGACGGGCGATATTGGCGAGGCCCATGGTGAGGCAGACCATGCAGAACGATGCAATGGCGAAGAATCCGAACAAGGAGGACGCCGAAGCCTCGATGCCGAGAACGGGACCGGCGATGAAGATTCCCACGCAGGCGACGAACAGTCCGATCACGGCTGCGAAGACAATCTGCTTACCGATGCCGGCGTAGCGCTCTTTGCGCGAGGCGCCGCCCTTGGTCGAGAACGCCGCTGCGCAGATCAGGCCTGCTGCGAGCGATGCGATCACGGTTGGCATGATGATGAAGTTCGCCGACATGATGGCGGTCAGGGGATTGTTTGCAGCGGATTCGGATTGGTTGAGGACGATCACCTCGACGTCTACGCCGGACTCACTCATCATCGCCGGAAGGGTCGACTGCATGAGGTTGGCGACCATGGGGCTTTGCGCCATGTCGAGATACGCCGTCAGGATCGGCGTATCGGCCGATGCGCCGGCGGCAAGTGCCATTTGTTTGGCTGTGAAATCGGCGGGAACGACCAACGCGCCGTATATCTCCCCGTTCTCGAACGCATCATCAAGCTGATCCTGGGTCTCGTAGGTGGTCCACAGGATGGGGGATTCGGAGTCTTCGCCGGCTTCCTGGGCTGATGCGGTTATGTTCTCGAGGATTGTCTGGCCGGCGTTCACTTCTCCGACGGGCGTGACGGCGCCTTCGTCAAGGCTTGCGATTCCAAAGGGGAGCCCCTTCACCTCCATACGCGCCATCGGGTACATCATGAGCGAGAAGACGCAGCCCACGACGACGACGAAAACGAGGGGTAGCGCGAAGCGCTTCTTTCCAAGCTTTTCCAACATGCTTCCTCCAAATGTACCGGGTATCGAAAAAGATCGCCTAATATTGGACAGTGTATCTTTACAGTCTGTAAGAATGAATTTACAGAATTCGTGACTTTGTGCAGTTTGCAAAGGAGGGGTTATGGCCAGACCGAAGCGGGTTCCTCGAGATGAGTCGGTCGAGGAACTTATTCAGCTCGCCCTGATCGACCTTATGTGCGAGGCTCCACTCGAGCAGATCTCCGTCGGGCAGATCGCCGCTAAAGCCGGCTGCAGCCGCAGCGCCTTCTACTATCACTACGCCGATGTGTACGATTTGTTCGACCGGATGGTGAAAAGCCGCCTCCCCGTCAAGGAGGTCGGTGCTTTATTTGCGACGTCGCTCTTCTCGTCGGCTCCTGACGGGGCCTTGCCCCAAATCGAGGCAGATGCCATCATCGCGGGCGCTATCGGGCCGCATCGGAGGGAGGTCCAAGAGCTCTACCGGATTCTCGGCGGCAAGGAGAGCGGCCTTCTCATTCAGCGCATGAAAGCCGAGGCTGTGGCCGTATGGTCGAAGATCTACGAGGACAAGGGGCTCGTTCTTGGCCCGAGCGATAGAACCGTTCTCGAGTTTTCCCTCAACGGCATGCTGGGGGCGGTCGCGTACCGGATGAGCATCGGCAGCGAAACGGCTATGGAGGATGTGATTCGCCTTATGGCCCCCGAACTTCCTCGGGCTATATCGGCTTGCCTGTCAAAAGCGCAGGGCCTTGCAAGCCTGTAAGGTGACGCAGGTGGTTCCGTTCTGCTCGAAAGCGGGTGCTTTCTTGTGCGCTATCTCGACATACGTTAAGATGGAAGTACTTAAATCGCAGCCTAAATCCCCGCAACATAGTCGTACATCACCTTTTGGGTGAGCTGTGCGCTTTGGTTCGTTGCAAACTTCCCAAACGCTAACTCACAAACTGGTTTTCCCGACGTATGGTGCGTGACTTTGGGGTTGCGGTATTGGTATGACATGCGCGCTCGCGCATTTCAAAATAGGATCCTGATATGAGGAGGAAACGTGAAGTTTTTTCTGGACACCGCTGATCTGAAGGAGATCGAAGAGGCGGCAAGCTGGGGTGCTCTGGCTGGCGTAACCACCAATCCGTCCCTGTACGCCAAGATCGGCGGCAAGCTTGATGACTTCCATGCACACATCGGCCGCATTTGCGAAATCGTCGGCCCCGACTGCCCGGTTTCCGCAGAGTCCGTTGCTATGACGCGCGACGAGATCATCAGGGACGGCATCGAGCTGGCTGCCATTGCTCCCAACGTGGTCGTTAAGGTCCCCACCATGGTCGAGGGCCTGGCTGCTACCCGCGCGCTCGCTGATAAGGGCATTCCCGTGAACATGACCCTGTGCTTCTCCGTGCCGCAGGCTCTTCTCGCTGCTCGCGCTGGCGCTCGCTACATCAGTCCCTTCATCGGTCGTTTCGACGACATCGCTGACGACGGCCTGCAGCAGGTCGAGAACATCGTTCGCGCTATCAACAACTACGACTTCACCGCCAACACCGTTAAGGGCGAGCAGGTCGAGATCATCGCTGCATCCATCCGCAGCGCTAATCATGTCACCCAGGCTGCTCTCATGGGCGCTGACATCGCAACCGTTCCCTTCGGCGTGCTGAAGAAGATGGTTCAGCATCCGCTGACTGATCGTGGTCTCGACACCTTCATGAAGGACTGGGAGAAGGTTCTTAACGCATGATCGAATCCGAAAACGTGGTAGAGATTTCTGCGTCCTCCGCTGAGGGCGCAGAGCCTACTGAGAAGAAGCCCGCGCGTCGCCGCACCAAGAAGGCCGAACAGGCACCCGAGGCTTCTGAACCCATGACGGCTGGCGATTCGGTGGAATCCTCTGAGCCTGCGAAGCCGCGTCGTACGCGTGCTAAGAAGGCTGCTCCGGAGGCCTCCGACGCCCCCGTGGTGGAATCCGCGTCGGAAGGGGAGGCCTCTCAGGCAGAGGCCCCCAAGCCGCGCCGTACCCGCACTCGCAAGGCTGCGCCCGCCGCAGAGGCTCCCGTGGCAGAGTCTGCGCCTATTGTTGAGGCTCCCGCTCCGGCTGCCGAGCCGGTGCCTGCCGTTTCTGATGCCGCTCCGGCCGCAGAGGCTCCGGTAGCGGAAGCTTCCGCTGAGGCTTCCGCAGAGCAGAAGTCTGCTCGACGTCCCCGCAATCGCTCGAGGAAGCGTGAGCTTTCCGCTGAAGGCGCTTCCGATGAGGCTGTTGTTGCCACTGAGGCACCTGCTGAGGCTGCTCCGGTAGCTGAGGCCGCTGCTGAGGCGCCGGCTGGTGAAGCTGCCCTCCAGGCCGACCAAGCTGCTTCCGAGCAGGACCAGGCCGATCAGGGCGAGGCGAAGGCCGAGGGTTACGAGCGCCGTGAGAGGGCTCGTAACAAGAAGGACCGTCGCGAGCGCAATCGCGAGAAGCGCGAAGAGGCCCAGAACAAGGGTGCTTCGGGCAATCAGAACGGTCAGAATGGCCAGAAGCAGGGTGACCGTCAGAACGACAATCGTCAGAATGGCAAGCAGAACGCCCAGAAGCAGAGCAATCGCGATCGCGAGCGTGAGCGTGATGAGCGCCGCAGGAACAGGCGTGAGCGCAATCAGGCTAATCGCGAGATCGTTCCCAGCGTGACCATGGAAGAGCTCGCCGAGCTCAAGGTTGCCGACCTGCGCGCTAAGGCTGCCGAGCTTTCCATTGATGCTTCCGGCATGAAGAAGGCCGAGCTTGTCGAGGCTGTCTTCGGTGCAAGCATGAAGGCCGAAGGCTTCATCGAGGTCTCCGGTATTCTCGACATCATGCCTGATGGTTACGGCTTCCTGCGTGTGAGCGGTTATCTCCCTGGTGAGGGCGACGCCTACGTTGGCGCTTCCGTTGTTCGTCGCAACGGCCTGCGCAAGGGCGACTTCGTGGTCGGTCAGACCCGACCCTCTCGCGAGAACGAGAAGTTCGCTGCTATCCAGAAGATCATCTCCATCAACGGAGCACCCGTTGCCGAGATTGGCCAGCGTCCGCGCTTCGCCGATCTTACCCCGGTGTATCCCGACGAGCGTCTGCTCATGGAGCATGGCCGTTCGACCGTTACCGCACGCGTCATCGACCTGTGCGCACCTATCGGCAAGGGTCAGCGTGGCCTGATCGTCAGCCCTCCGAAGGCTGGTAAGACTACGGTTCTCAAGGATATCGCTGCAGCTATCACGGCTAACAATCCTGAGGTTCACCTCATGTGCCTGCTCGTCGACGAGCGTCCTGAGGAAGTTACCGACATGGAGCGTTCTATCAAGGGCGAGGTTATCTCCTCTACTTTCGATATGCCTTCCGAGAATCACATCGCCGTTGCCGAGCTGGTTATCGAGCGTGCAAAGCGCCTGGTTGAGATGGGCCAGGATGTTGTCATCCTGCTTGACTCCATCACGCGTCTTGCTCGTGCGTACAACCTTGCACAGCCTGCTTCGGGTCGCATCCTGTCGGGCGGCGTTGATTCGACGGCGCTCTATCCGCCCAAGCGTTTCTTGGGCGCAGCTCGTAACATCGAGGGCGGCGGCAGCTTGACCATTCTGGCGTCTGCACTCATCGATACGGGTTCGAAGATGGACGAAGTCATCTTCGAGGAGTTCAAGGGCACCGGCAACATGGAGCTCAAGCTGGATCGCTACCTGGCAGATCGTCGTATCTTCCCGGCAATCGATCCGGTTACGAGCGGTACTCGCAAGGAAGACCTCCTGCTCGATCCGCAGGAAGCTCCGCTTATTTGGGCGGTTCGTCGCATCCTTGCGAACCTCAACAACACCGAGCGCGCGATGGATATGCTCATCAAGTCGCTTAAGCAGACCGAGACCAACCAGGAGTTCCTCCTTCGTACGGCGAAGAAGGCGCAGACCCAGGCTGGCAAGGCTGACGAGAATCTCGAGCTTTAGCGCAGCGGAAGGAGGGCTTTGTGAACCAGCAGAATAACTGGCAGCAGAGTGTCTGGCATTCGGACGCTTCCGCACCTCAGCCGCAGCAGCCGGCAAGCGCGCCCGTTGCGGGGGAGCCGTCGCAGGCTTATCAGCAGCAGACGTGGGCGAATGACCCGCAGGCGTATGCCCAGCCGGCATACGCTCAGTCCTACCAGGCTCAGGCATATGCCCAGCAGCCCTATGCTCAGGCTCAGCCTGCTTCTGGTGCTGCCGCAGCTGCTCAGCCGCAGCCTAAGAGCCGTGGCTGGATTGTCGGACTTGCCGTCGTCATTGCGGTCGCAGTGCTCTGCCTCGCAGGCGTTGTTTCGTGCACCAGCATGGTAAGCAGCTCCATGAGCTCGCTTGGCTCGCTGGGCGGCATGTTCGAGATGGAAGAGTACGGCTACGAGATGGCGTACGAGGACACGGTCGGCATCATCGAGCTGGGTGGCACCATTCAGTACGATGGCTCCCTGTGCAGCCCCGAGGGCTTGAAGGAGCAGCTTGATCGCGCCGAGGAAGACCCCAATATCGTCGCTGTGGTTCTGCGCGTTGATTCTGGTGGCGGCACGGCAACTGCGGGTGAGGAGATGTCGAACTACGTGCGCGACTTCTCGAAGCCCATCGTTGTTTCGAGCGCGTCCATCAATGCAAGCGCCGCATACGAGATCTCCTCTCAGAGCGACTACATCTTCGTTGCGAAGACCACGGCCATTGGCTCTATCGGCACGGCTCTTCAGATCACCGATCTTTCCGGCTTGTACGAGAAGCTCGGTATCAGCATCGAGAACATTACGTCCTCTGAGTCGAAGGATTCGAGCTATGGTACTCGTTCTCTGAGTGATGAAGAGCGCGCGTGGTACCAGGATCAGGTTAACCAGATCAACGAAACCTTCATCGAGGCTGTGGCTGCAGGTCGCAACATGGGTATCGAGGAGGTCCGAAAGCTTGCCAACGGCATGACCTATACGGGCATGGACGCGGTCGAGAACGGTTTGGCCGACGAGATCGGCACGCTGGAGGATGCCATTGCCAAGGCGTGTGAGCTTGCGGGTGTTACCGCGTGCGACACTATGTACCTTACGCAGGGTTACTATCAGGATATCTACTCTCTTTTGGGTTTGATGGAAGGCGGCGCTTCGGTTGACGAGATCGCTGCTGCATTGAAGGAGCTTGAGCAGAATGTCGGATTTAAGGGATAGCAAGTGCGTTTCCTGGCCTTCCCGCGCCGTGGTCACGGCGGGTATGCCTTATGGAAACAAGCCGCTTCATTTTGGACATATCGGCGGCGTTTTCGTACCTGCTGACTGCTTCGCGCGCTTCCTGCGCGATCGCATCGGCAAGGAGAACGTCCGCTTCATTTCGGGTACCGATTGCTTCGGTTCCCCTATTGACGAGGGTTATCGTAAGCTGGTTGAGGCTGGCGAATTCGACGGCACCATCCGCGAGTACGTGCAGCGCAATCATGATGCCCAGAAGGCAACGCTCGAGGCTTTCGATGTGAGCCTCGACATCTTCGATGGTTCTGGCATCGGACATGCCGGCGAGGTTCATCAGGAGCTCACCGACAAGTTCATCACGATGCTGTATGAGCACGGTTGGCTGAAGCGTGAGTCCACGCTGCAGTTTTTCGACACCGAGGCTGGCATCTTCCTGAACGGCCGTCAGGTGCAGGGCCACTGCCCCGTGCAGGGCTGCAAGTCCGAGCATGGTTATGCCGATGAGTGCGATCTGGGCCATCAGTATCAGCCCGAGGACCTGCTCAAGCCGATCTCTTCGGTGACGGGCACGGTTCCCGAGATGCGCCCTGTCGAGAACTGGTACTTCGACCTGCCTGCATTCGCCGAGTATCTGCGCGGTCATGTTGAGGCACTCGAGGCTGACCCCGAGGTGCGTGCGGTTGTTCCGCAGACCCTCAAGGAGTTCTTGGCACCGCCCATCATCTTCATCAAGAACGAGCTCTACGATGACTATCTGGCTATGGCTGACAGTCTGCCGCCGCATAGCTATCGTCCGGCCGAGAAGGGCAAGCAGAGCTTCGAGATCGAGTTCGCAACCATTGACGAGCGCGATGCTGCACGTCCCGTGCTTGCCAACGCTGGCCTGCGCTTCCGTACTGGCAAGACGCTCGTTCCGTTCCGCATCACCGGCAACATCGAGTGGGGCGTGAAGGCTCCGGTTCTCGAGGATGTCGAAGGCCTTACCGTTTGGTGCTGGCCCGAGAGCTTGTGGGCACCGATCTCCTTCACCATCGCCGTCAACGACGAGATGGGTCTCCCGC
>JAFYTB010000134.1 GCA_017559045.1 Eggerthellaceae bacterium
GATCAAATCATAGCCGCGACGCTCGAGGAACTTTGCGGCTGCTTCCTTGCCACGCTGGTCGAGGATCTTGATATCCTCGCGGGACTCGGACGCTGCGCTCTCCATTTCGCGGGCGCTTTCAGCGGCGATCGTTGCTTTGCTAGTCATATCGGAACTCCTTTCTATGTCTCATTTCCGATACCGCTATTATAGAACTAATAGTCTATGGCATATATGAGAGTGAAGGGAATTCGCAACTCTTACGCACTTTCTCCGTACGCCGGGTCATGCAGAACACTCTGACAAATCGTGCCCGGTGGAATGCTGTGAACCTCGCCCAGCTGAATACCGCTAAGACAGAAAACCCCGCCTGCCCCCAATACGGGACAGGCGGGGTCGTTCAATTGCGCTGTTGCTAAGCCTTACTAGATAGGTTTTGTGACCCCGTGCTTCGCTATCTCGATGAGTCGCTCATGGACCTTTACCATCGCCAGCGTATCAAGCTCACAGTATCGGAGCAGCTGCTCGCGTATCTCTGGGCGCTTGGCGGGATCCGCATCGTCCAACTGTTCGAAAGCAATTATGGCCTCGGTGCCGTTGTGAACGCCTTCGAGAGCGGCGTAGTCAAGGTCGGGGTCATCAGGGCATAACGCAGGGAGCACCTTCTTGATGGAGTAAGACCCCTGCATAGCTTTGAGGTAGACCCAGCCGCTTCGGAACGGAACCATGAGATCAATAATTCCGTCGTGGATGCCCATGAGGTGATCTGCGAGATCGGGGAACTGGTCTGCAAGCTCGCGAATGCGACCCTTCTCGAATCCCATGTTGTAAGCAGTTACGCAGGCGTCTGCGGGAATGGTTGCGCATAGCGCCTCGGCAATGGCGCGTCGTGGGTCGGCGTCATGCTCGGCGAGAAACTCCGCGTGCTTGGGGGAAGCGCCTGGCGCCTCCACCTTGTGCACCGAAAACTGCGTTGGAACTTGTTGCCAGGGTTTGGTTCCTTGATAGCGGGGCACGATGGGCTGCACGGTCTCGAAGTCGAGGTGGTAGACGGGATAGGTCACGCCTTCAAGAAACTTCGTCAGTTCCTCGATGTTTGCGGTATCGCCCCTGCCCGTTTCAGCTGTGATCTGTGCGCGCTGGAGCGCCGTGAGCTTTATGCCGGCCATTGCATCGCCGAAGGAGGAGATGCCTTCGTTTAAGCGCCCAAGAGCCCTTGTGCGGCCCATGCCAGCTAGGCTGAAGATGTCGGCATCGGCGACATGGCGCCAGCACCACGTTTGATAGCCGCAGGCGAAGGGGGAGTTGCACTGGGGGCCGATTTCTACCTCGGGTTCCACCTCAGCGGTTTTGTAGGTCATGAAGTCAGCCACGGTTCTCGCCACATCGTGCGCTCGGGCTTTCGCCTCGTCTGTCATATCTTCGATTGCGAAGAAGCCTTGGAGGTCGAGTTCGCCATCGAGTACGTAATCGGAGTTGATGTGCATGACCGAGGCCGACGCCACGTCGTAGCCGCAGGCCTGAACGACGGCCGTTTGGTACGCAAGATCGTTGACGTGGTACTCCTTGAGCTTTGTGGAGGATTTTACTTCGATGATGTCGAGAGTCTTTGCATCCCGTACGCGCACGATGTCGGCCATGCAGACCATGTGGCCATATTTGAAAGTTGCCTCGCAGACCGAGAATGCTTCGCCGTGTTCGATTGCGCGCGCGGCTTCGGCGATGAGTTCCGCTGTCTCTGCGGCCATCTTGTCGAACTGGAAGCTCTGCTTCACTTCAACGAACTTTCCGAAGTAGGCCATCGCCATGTCGCCGATTTCGTTGCCCGCGTCGAGGCGAGCCTGGTCGATAAGGCTTTTGTCGAACTTCTCATGCATATGAGCGTCCATCCACAGCACTTTCGGGCATTGGAAACCCTTCGTGAAGTCGCTCTTTGAGAAGTAGCCCTTCTCCCTTGCCATTACGGTCCTTTCGCTGTTTCGTTGGGTATTAAAGCTATTATACAAGTAACAGCCTACGCTAATTCAGAGAATCATATAGTTTCATAATACACCTATGCTCGCATCGTTGCATTGGCTCAAACTGAAGGCGAGACAATAGAGGACACACGCAAACATGCTGGTAAAACGCTATTTATTGGCTTTTATGAGCCGGCAAAGTTGCGGAGGATGTGCGGAAAGGTTGCGTAGGATCTCCACTGGCGTATAAGCCATAAGCTATTAGAACTATAATAGCAGTATCGGAAATGAGACAGAGAGGAGATCCGAAAATGTGGATTAACGCTAACTACCAAGCTGCGGATGCTTACCATGACGCGCTCGCTGACGCTTATCACGAGAAGGCGGCGCTGATGGAGGAGTTCCCTCCGACCTGCGATGCCTGCGAGCGATCTGTTATCGAAGACGGAGTTGCTTTCTGCAGGCTGTGGAAGGAATGGGTCGACGGAGTTTTTGAGTGCGTTGAGCCTGACTACTTCCTTCCGATGTCGAACTGGGCGGCTTATCAATCTTAATAGTCTCCGCCAACGGGGGGCGCGCATCCGAAACACGCGCAGAAAGGGTCTTGCCAGATTGAACATCACCCCGGGCGAAGTTCAATCTGGCAAGACTTTTTAATGCGAAAAAGATGCGAAACTTGTACGGAGGTTCTTCATTCGCGTTAATATCATAAACTATTACCGTTATAATAATCGTAGAGCCCCGGAGGGGCAGGGGGAGAGGAAGGCCGGATCTACCGTCGCCACCTCGTCCTTTTTGGATTGTGTTAAGAGCGCCCTATGGCCCCCTTAGATCACCTCGTAGTCGCTTTTCGGAATGCTACGTTTGTCGTAAACGGTGCCGGTTGAGGCGTCCTTCCAAATCCAGCCTTTCGGCCCCTTGGCTTTGACGAGCATCAGGCGGGTTCCTTTTGGCAGAAATGCCCAATCGTCGGTTGCTACCGTCCACAGTACCTTTGCTCCTTCGGGCAGCGCATCGTACGCGGGCAGATCTTCCTTTTCGATTTCGATTTCTCGCCAGCATCTTTTGCGCCATTCCTCAGCGCCGGGGTTCTCGCCAGGCGAAAGAGGCGTGGCCTTTTTCAAGATCGGCGCACTGCACTTGTAGTAGGGAGGGTTGATGGATTCCGGGAGGATAGCGTATTCGAACTCCCCGTCTGAATCGGGAGTGTTTCTGCAGAGCAAGACCGCCACCCACTTTCGGCCGGTGCTCGTCTCCTCGAAAAGCGCGTAGGCCGATGCCGAGTGGGTGCAGTTCATCGAGAGTCTTTCCAGCTTGCTCTCCACGCCGTCGATGGTCACGGTGCTCACCTTATCTTGAAGCTCCGCTCTTCGATCGACTTTCCCCTTGCTGGTGAAGTGGGTGGGCGTCCCGCCTTTGATCCAATCCATCTTGTCTCCTCGTGTGGCTGCTGCATCGCTTGGCGTTTGCGGCTTCGTAAATGATTCCGAATGACAGCTTGCGTGAAAGTAGTCGTTCTATGTGTTTGGTATATCATAAGCTATAATTCATTTAACAACAAAACGCAACATAGCATGAGCGATTGAAATAGGAGATGGATATGAAGCAGCCCATCCATTCTGCGGAATGGCTTACCGATACCAGGAAGCGCGCGAATCTGACCATGAAGCAGCTTGCCGAGCTTACGGGGCTTCATTCGCAGTCCATCTACAATATTGAAAGTTCCAAATACGGAAGCTCCCA
>JAFYTB010000135.1 GCA_017559045.1 Eggerthellaceae bacterium
ACGACCGCGAGAAAGCTCGGCGGAAGGCACTTCAACCACGTTGAGGCCCTCTTCTCGCAGCAATTCGTTGGTCACGTCGTTGCGTTCATAGACGATTATGGTGCCCGGACGAACGCAGAGCGTGTTGGATCCGTCGTTCCACTGCTCTCGTTCCGCAGCAATGCGACTGCCGCCTCCGCAAGGAATCAGCTTTACCGGACGATCAAGGTAGTCCGAAAGAATTCGGTCGAGCGTCTTCTTAATCTCGCGCACCTTGATTCCCATCTTGCCTTCGCCGAGGCCCCTGCCGCCATCGGGGGTGATCTCGAAGACTGTCAAAGGCCCCAAAATTCCAGGATGCACCGTGAACTTGTCGTAGTCAATCTGAGTAAACACCGTATCCAGATGCATGAACGCACGCGTCGACGGAATATTGAAGGCCAGCACGGTGTCGATCGGCGAATCAGCGGCGAATATGTTCTTCGCAATCTGATCGATCGCATCGGGTTCAGTACGCTGGGAAATACCGATAGCCAGGATCCTCTCGTTGATGTTGAGGATGTCGCCACCTTCGATATGGAAGGTGTTGTATCGGCTGTAGTACTGAGGAACATCCATAAAGTCAGGATGGTGTTTGAAGATGTATTCGCCGTAAATGGTTTCACGATTTCGGGTGACCGAGTACATACGGTTAATCGAAACACCCGAGCCAATCATCGCAAAGGGGTCGCGTGTGAAATACAGATTCGGCATCGGTGCGACGACCATCTTAGAGGCATCACTGACCAGGTCCACCAACGAATTGCTCTTGTCAGTATGGAGCTCCTGAAGGTTCACACCCGCCATGGTTTTAAGCACGAGATCCCTATTGTTTGGATGATTCTCGCAGAGGAAATCATGAATCACGCGCTGATAGCGCTCCGTGCGAATACCGGCCTCATAAATGAACTGGGTGAGGAAGTGCTCACGCAGCTCAGGCTTGAAATCGAATACTTCCGCCACAAGGTCCTCAAGGTAGACCACCTCTACCCCTTGGGATTGAAGCGCTCCCGCGAAGGCATCGTGCTCCTCTTGGGCAGCCTTTAAATACGGAATATCATCGAAGAGGAGCTCCTCGAGCGTGTTGGGGGTAAGGTTTAGCAGCTCCTCGCCCGGTCGATGCAAAAGCACCTTCTTCAACGGGCCTATCTCACTTCTTACTTGAACGCCAGCCATGAGTTCTCCTGTCTGTCGCAGATTGAATTGGCGCCCCAAAGCACGGAGGCGCAACCTCGAACAGAACGAGAATCGCATGGCACCAGCTGGTGCACAGCGTCGAAAACCAAGCTATTGAACGAACGAAAAGCTGGCGAAACCGCCACGAAAACCCTATGCGAAAAAATCAGCTATCCCAGAGCGATCAGGCAACCTGCGAATCTTCAGCTTCGAGTGCAACATCACCCTGCACCTCAGCCTGAGCTTCGACGGCCGCGATCTTCGAAGCCTCACGATCCGCCTTCGCAGGGAGGCTCACCAGAACCATCATGGCACAAATCAGAACGCAGCCCAAAATGTCCCAGGTGCTAATGACATCGCCTATCCAGGCAGCGGAAATAGCCATGCCCGACACAGGCTCAAGCACGGCGATGAGACTCGCCTTCACCGGGCCAGCATCCTTCACGCCCTGAAGATACATGACATACGCCATAACCGTACCGAACAGGATGATGCATCCCAAAACCACCCAGCCGTCGATGGACATGGGAGGCACGCTCTCCCATGGGCGGACAAAGGGAACGACGACGATGGCGCCCATGGTAAGACCCACGCCATTCGTGACAAAGGAGCCATACTCGTCAAGCAGCTTCATGGGCAGCAGATTGTAGCCAGCCAGCGCCAGGGCGGACACCAGACCCCAGAAAAGGCCGATTTCGCTGATCGCAAGCGACGTGAAGCTACCCTGCGTAGCGATGCAAGCCGCACCCAGCAGGGCGAGAATCAATGCGAAAGCTTCCCTCTGGGCA
>JAFYTB010000010.1 GCA_017559045.1 Eggerthellaceae bacterium
ACCGAGGGCCACGCCGTATGCGAGCTCGAACTCGATCGACAGCGCCACTTCAACGCAATGGGCGGCGTGATGGGAGGCGCGATCTTTACCCTGGCCGACTACGCGCTTGCCGCCGCTAGCAACTACAACGTCGGCCCTGCCGTTTCCGCAAGCAACACCATCGATTTCATGTCCGGCACGAGGGGATCGAAGCTGATCGCCACCTGCGACGTCGACAAGCAGGGACGCTCGCTCGGTTTCTACACCACGACCGTCGTTGACGATACGGGGCGGCTTATCGCCAAGATGACCGCCACCTGCTTCCGCAAAGACGCATAACCGAAAGCGCAAAAGGAGACCACCATGGCAAAACTTGAAACTGGCATCACTCGCGAAGACGCATTCGCTCTGCTCAACGAGCACAACAAGGACCCCTTCCACATCGAGCACGCCCTAGCCGTCGAGGGAACCCTTCGCTACTTCGCTCGCGAATTCGATTCCGAAAACGAGGACTTCTGGGCAACTGTCGGCCTGCTGCACGATCTCGACTGGGAGGAATTCCCCACCGCAGCCGAACACACCCTCAAGACCGCCGAGATGCTGCGCCCCGCAGGCGGCACCGAGGAGCTTATCCGCGCCATCCAGACGCACAACTACGACTCCAACGACGCATGCCCCAAGCCCGAGCTGTTCATGGAAAAGGTCCTGTTCGCTACCGACGAGCTCACCGGCCTCATCGGCGCGGCCGTCATCATGCGCCCGTCGAAGAGCGTCATGGACTTTGAGGTCAAATCGCTCAAGAAGAAGTTCAAGGACAAGCGCTTCGCTGCTGGTTGCTCGCGCGACGTTATCCGTCAGGGTGCCGAAATGTGTGGATGGGAACTCGACGAGCTGTTCGAGCGCACCATTGCCGCCATGCAGTCCTTCGCTCCCGATCGCGACACCTTCCAGCCCGCCGAGTAGTCGCTGCACGAAATCGCGCCGCAGGATCACACCGCGAAGCTGCGCATCGAGTCCGTACCACGATCTGCGCAGCGACTCCACGCAGCGAGTCTACGTTGTGGATCTGCACCGCGGATCTGCGTCGCGAATCCACGCCGCGAGTCTGCGATGCGGAACTACACGACAAGGCCATGAAAGCAACAGCAAGCTCAAGCGACAACCCGCAAAAGCAAACCACCGAAACGCCGCGCAAGATCGCAGCGTTTTCTTATGCGAACACGTCGCTTGAAGCAAGCTACGTAAATATCCCAAGCATTTCGAACACCCCAAACCTCCCGCATGCAGACAAGCTGCATGAGAATCCGAGTTTGGTGCCTTTTACGGCAATCTTGGCCCTTTTCTGCATGAGATGCCGACTTTGGTGCCTAGCTTGACTGGCTTGAGATGCGGCGAGATCGAAGCTCCATCGAATGCTTTCTATCGCCGCAGGTCATCATTATTCCAAAAATAGATAATCTAATTTAGAACGAGGGAATCTTTCGATAAGGCTCCGAAGACCAGTACGGAAGGAAAGATCAGGCACCAAAGTCGACATCTCATGCAGAAACCGCCCGGCTTGGCTCGATCAGGCACCAAAGTCGACTTTTCATGCAATCACCAACACAAAAATCAACATCCCCTGCGCAGCAAGAGCCGCAAGTCCCCAAGCCAAACGACACCGCGCTCGCAAAACAAAAACAATATGACCCGAACCGAGGTTAGACGCCGTCCATCCCATGAAAGACGAGGGCCCCTTCGCAGCGAAACCGCTGAAAGCGGCGCGAAGCACGGCTCGTGTACACTGGGGTGCGCCAGCAACAACCAGGTACGCG
>JAFYTB010000136.1 GCA_017559045.1 Eggerthellaceae bacterium
ATGAACGGACCCTCCATGTTGATGCCAACCAGGTCCGCCTCGTTGGCATCAGGGGCATACGCAGCAGCTGCCGTGGCTGCCGCCGTAAGCTGCTCCTCAGAAAGCGTCATGGTAGCAGGACACATAGCGGTGATGCCACGAGAAGCCTCGTATGCACCCATCTTATGCAGACCCTCAAGGTCGCCGTCGGAGATGTCGGCGCCAGCACTGCCGTGGAAGTGAATATCAACCAGACCGGGAATGACATAGCATCCCGCAGCATCAATTACATCGCCCTCGGCAGCCTCGACGAAGATACCGCCATCGATATATACGTCTTTCTCGACGAAATCCTCGCCATCGAAGACAAGACCATTCTTGATAACAGTCAAGGGAGTTCCCTTTCTTTCGGTCTCAACAGTTAGAGCTTACAGAAGCTCGCCAGCCAGTTCGTCAACAACAACGGTGACGTCAGGATGCAGCTGAAGCACGGAAGCGGGAACCTGCGGCGTAATGGGGCCCAGGAACGCCTTCTTCACGATCTCGGCCTTACCCGCGCCATTAGCAACAACCAAGATCTTCTTGGCACGCATGATGGTGCCGATACCCATGGTGTAAGCCTCACGCGGGACCTCATCGATGGAATCGAAAAGGCGGCTGTTAGCCTGAATGGTGCTCTCCGTCAGCTGAACGCAGTTGGTAGCCAGCGGGAAGTGGTCAGCCGGCTCGTTGAAGCCGATGTGGCCATTGTGACCAAGGCCGAGGAGCTGCAGATCAAGGCCGCCTGCCTCGTCAATGCTCTCCTCGTACTCAGCGCATGCCTCTTCAGCATTGGGATTGAAGCCGTTAGGCACATGCGTGTTCTCGGCGACGATATCCACATGATCGAAGAGATTTTCCTGCATGAAGTAGCGGTAGCTCTGATGATGCTTCGGATCGAGACCGCGATACTCATCGAGGTTGAAAGTCTTAACGTCCTTGAAGCTGATCTCGCCAGCCTGATTGTCCTTAACTAGCTCGGCGTAAAGACCGATAGGAGTGGAACCGGTAGCGAGACCCAGTACGCAATCGGGCTTCTGCTTAACGCACTCGGCGATGATATCTGCAGCCTCGCGGCTCATCTCCTCATAGGTTTCAGTGATGATGATCTCCATGGAGCACCTTCCCTTTCGCTTTATCCTAAACGCGCCGACTCTAAGGCCGGCGCGCTTTAAATCGATATGTAGCCAGACTTACAGGCCAAGTGCCTCTTTGACGTCGGCGTAGACGACCTGCGGGTCGCGGTCGCCATCGATGGTAACCAGAAGCTCGCAGCCACGATAGTAGTCGATGAGCGGGCTCGTGGACTTCTCGTAAACGTCGAGACGATTGCGGACGGTTGCCTCGTTGTCGTCGGCGCGCTGATACATTTCGCCTTCGCACTTCGGGCAAGCTGCGTCAGCAGCGCTACCGATGTAGCCGCACTCCTTGCACATACGGCGAGAGCACAGGCGATTGACGATGACCTCGAAGTCAACATCGATAAGCAGAGCGGCGCCAAGCGGACGCTCGAGCTCAGCGAGCATGGTGTCGAGAGCAACAGCCTGAGTAGTGGTGCGCGGGAAGCCGTCGAGGATAACACCCTTGGCGGTGTCGGGCTCCTGGAAGCGCTCCTTCATGAGGTCAATGATGAGATCGTCGGGAACAAGCTCGCCGGCGTCCATGTAACCCTTGGCCTTGACGCCCAGCTCGGTCTGGTTCTTCACAGCAGCGCGAAGGATATCACCAGTGGAGATGTGGCACAGGCCGCAATCCTCAACCAGCAGAGCTGCCTGAGTACCCTTGCCAGCGCCAGGAGCGCCCAGCAATACGATGTTCATAGGACATATTCCTTTCGATTGAATAATCAGATTTGAATATTGTATCACTGATAACCCTGCACGTATTTCATGCACACAAAAAGAAACCCCCGCCGAAGCGGGGGTTTCGTCACAACCAAGTATTTCGATCCAAGGACCGATCGGACTACTTAAAGAAGCCGTCGTAGTTGTGCATCTTCAGCTGGGACTCGATCTTGCCCATGGTGTCAAGCGCAACGCTGATCATGATGAGGATCGAGGTGCCGCCGAATGCCTGCACGAGCTGGTTGCCCGTGAAGTAGAAGATGATGGTCGGCACAACCGCGATGATCGCAATGAAGATAGCGCCCGGAAGCGTAACGTGCTTGAGGACGTCCTTGATGTACTGGACGGTGGCGGTGCCAGGGCGAATGCCCGGGATGAAGCCGCCGTACTTGCGAACCAGCTCGGAGGTCTCCTCGGGATTGAACACCATGGAGGTGTAGAAGTACGCGAAGAAGACGATGAGCACTGCGGTCAGAATCCAGTTCAGCCAACCCGTGGAGATGGCATTGGCGAAGCTGGTGAGCCAACCAACATTGAAGATAGCAGCCAGCTGAGCCGGGAGGTACAGAAGGCAGCTTGCGAAGATGATCGGGATAACGCCAGCGGAGTTAACCTTGATCGGGAGGTAGGTGGTCTGGCCACCGACCATCTGACGACCCTGCATACGCTTTGCGTAGGTCACCGGGATACGACGCTGAGCACGCTCGACGAAGATAATCGGCGGAATGCATGCGAGCACGATAACGACGATGAGCACGGTCAGTGCGATGCCCATTGCGGCATCAGCCTGCATGTTGATGGAGCTGAACAGAGCAGACGGAACGCGGGACACGATGCTCACGAAGATGATGAGCGACATGCCGTTGCCGATACCGCGCTGCGTGATGAGCTCGCCCATCCACATGATGAAGCAGGCACCGACGACCAGCGTGAAGACCACGAGGAGGTCGGTAACGATAGCGGGAACCTCGCTGGTGAAGACCACGCCGTAAGCGTCGGACTTGAACAGCAGCAGATAGCCGATAGCGTTAATGAGCGCAAGAGCCAGAGTCAGGTAGCGAGTGGTCTGCGTAATCTTCTTACGACCCGCCTCTCCCTCACGTGCCCAGCGGCCGACTGCGGGGATAACACCCTGCATGAGCTGCATGATAATGGACGCCGTGATGTAGGGCATGATGCCCAGGGAGAACACGGAGAAGTTCGACAGAGCGCCGCCCGTGAAAAGGTCGAGCATCGTCATTGCGACACCCGTGTCGGCGAATGCCGTAGCAAACTCATTGAACGGAATACCTGGCACCGGCACATATGCGCCGAAGCGGTACAGCGCAAGGATAGCCAGGGTGAAGAGAATCTTCTTCCTCAGATCCGGCACCTTGAACGCATCAATGATGGAGCTTAGCAAGGCTCTTCGACCTTTCCTCCAGCTGCTTCGATCTTAGCCTGAGCAGAAGCAGAAACCTTCTCAACCTGAACGGTCAGGGCCTTGGTGATCTCACCGTCGCCCAGAACCTTCACGAGAGCGTCAGCATGCTTGATGATGCCCTTCTCGACGAGGGTCTGGCCGTTGACGATCTCGCCAGCCTCGAACTTCTCCTCGAGGCGAGCAACGTTAACCGGGATGTACTCAACACGGTTGATGTTGCGGAAGCCGGGGAGCTTCGGAAGACGACGAGCGAGCGGGGTCTGGCCACCCTCGAAGCCGGCGCCCTTACCGCCACCAGCACGAGACTTCTGACCATTCAGACCACGGCCGGCGGTCTTGCCGGTGCCGGAAGCGGCACCACGGCCGACGCGCTTGCGGTTCTTCGTAGAACCCTCAGCAGGCTTGAGATCCTTGATTTCCATAATGCGATTCTCCTTTTTCGCTTTTGTTGGATGCGCCTCTCGCATCCAACGCTGGCAGCTCGCCGCCAGCAAACTTCCATTTACTATGCCAAAGGCGTGCCCGTTTCCGAGCACGCCAAAGGTTCAAACTTTGCGAGGTTTTAGATCTCCTCGACGGTGATCATGTGCTTGACCTTGAAGATCATGCCACGGACGGACTCGTTGTCCACCTGGTCGATGGTCTTGCCGATACGGCCAAGGCCGAGGGCCTTCAGGGTCTTCACCTGGTCGGCCGGATGGCCAGCGTTGCTCTTGACCTGGGTCAGACGGAGCGTCTTCTTTGCCTCAGTCATTAGTTCTGCTCCTTCCAGCCAAACAGCTCGGCGACGGTCTTGCCGCGACGTGCTGCCACCTGCTCGGGGGTCTCCATGCACTTGAGGCCCTCAGCAGCTGCCTTGACGATGTTCATGGCGTTGCTGGTGCCGAGAGACTTGGTGATGACGTTCTGAACGCCAGCAAGCTCCATGATGGCACGAACCGGGCCACCAGCCATAACGCCAGTACCGGGAACTGCGGGCTTAATGAGCACGCGGCCGGCACCGAACTCACCGTAGATGTCATGCGGGACAGTCTTGTCCTCGGTTAGAGCGACGGTGAACATGTTCTTCTTAGCATCCTCGACGCCCTTCTTGATGGCGTTCGGGACTTCCTGGGACTTGCCCATGCCAACGCCCACGCGGCCGTTGCCGTCACCGACGACAACCAGAGCGCTGAGCTGCATGCGACGACCGCCCTTAACGGTCTTAGACACGCGATTGATGGTAACAACGCGCTCCTGGAGCTCAGGAACGGCGTTTTCCTGCTGTACTTTACGAGCCATAGCCAAACACCCTTCCTAGAACTTCAGGCCAGCTTCACGGGCACCGTCGGCAACAGCCTTGATGCGACCATGATACAGGTGGCCACCGCGATCGAAGACGACCTCAGTCACGCCCTTCTCGAGAGCGAGCTTGCCGATGATGCCGCCGAGAACGGAAGCGCCCTCAACGGTAGCACCGCTCACGCCTGCAGCCTTGAAGTCAGGGCCGAGGGTGGAAGCGCCGCAGATGGTCTTGCCAGCGACGTCGTCAATGATCTGGACATACATGTTAGAGTTGCTGCGCGTAACGCACAGACGGGGGCGGGCCGGAGTACCGGAGATCTTCGCACGAACGCGACGATGACGGCGAGCCAGACCAGCCTGCTTTTTCTGAAGCTTGTTCATTGATAATCCCTTCGAATCAGATACCGGTTAGGCCTAGTCCTTGCCAGCCTTGCCAGCCTTGCGGCGGACAACCTCGCCCTCATAGCGGATGCCCTTGCCCTTGTAGGGCTCAGGCTTACGCCACTTGCGGATGTCAGCAGCGATCTGGCCGACCTGCTCCTTGTTCGGACCAGAAACGATGATCTCGGTCTGGTTCGGAACCTCGAAGGTGATACCTGCGGGAGCCTCAACGAAAACGGGGTGAGAGTAACCGAGCTGCATCTCGAGGTCCTTGCCCTTGAGAGCGGCACGATAACCAACGCCGACCATCTGAAGCTTCTTGGAGTAGCCCTTGGAAACGCCCTCGATCATGTTAGCGAGAAGCGTACGGGTGAGGCCGTGGAAGCTCCTGGAGGTACGGGAATCATCAGGACGGGTGACGAGGATCTCGGCGCCCTCCTGAGCGATGGTGATGACGGGCTGGAAGGTGCGAGTCAGCTCGCCCTTGGGGCCCTTAACGGTGACGGTGGAACCGTCGATGATAACCTCGACGCCAGCAGGAACGGCGATGGGCATCTTACCAATACGAGACATATTGTATCCCTCCCTTTCCTACCAGATGTAAGCGATGACCTCGCCGCCAACACCCTTCTTACGGGCGTCGCGGTCGGTCATAACACCGCAAGACGTAGAGATGATGGCGGTGCCGAGACCACCAAGCACGCGGGGCAGCTCGTCCTTGCCAGCGTAGATACGCAGGCCCGGCTTGGAGATGCGCTTGATGCCACGGATGGTCTTAGCCTTCTTCGGGCCATACTTGAGGGTGATCTCAAGAGTGGCGCGAGGCTCGCCCTCGATGACATCGTAGCCCTGGACATAGCCTTCCTGGGCAATGATGCGAGCGATCTCAACGAGCTTCTTGCTCGACGGCATGGAAACCGTCGCCTTACCAGCAGACTGAGCGTTACGCACGCGCGTAAGCATATCTGCGATGGGATCGGTCATTGTCATTTCTTTTTCTCCTTTGGTTCGTGATGAGCCGTTCGTTCGGTTCGTCAGCGCCCTTAGCGCCTCCGCCTTTCACGCCGGCACACCCTGTAGCGTGAGTCTTACTATTACCAGGAAGACTTGGTCACGCCGGGCAGCTCGCCTCTGTTGGCCATTTCGCGCACGCAAACTCGGCAGAGGCCGAACTTGCGGTAGTAAGCACGGGGACGTCCGCAACGCGTGCAGCGGTTGTGCTGACGCGTGGAGAACTTCGGCTCGCGCTTGGCCTTGGCGATCATCGATTTCTTAGCCATGCATTTCCTTCTTTCTTATGATCTAGACCCGCATCCTTACGGATCCAAAACCCGAGGTTACGCAAACAAGCCGCCTCTGGGACGGCTGTTTGTTTTACTTGCTCTTAAAGGGGAAGCCAAGCTCCTTCAGGAGCGCATAAGCGGAATCGTTGTCCTTGGCAGTGGTGACGAAGGTGATGTCCATACCACGGGTACGGTCAACCTTATCGTAGTCGATCTCAGGGAAGATCAGCTGCTCGGTGATACCGAGGGTGTAGTTGCCGCGGCCGTCGAAGCTGGTGGCCGGGATACCACGGAAGTCGCGAACGCGGGGAAGAGCGACGGACAGCAGACGATCCAGGAACTCCCACATACGGTCGCCACGGAGGGTAACCTTGCAGCCGATTGCCTGACCCTCGCGGATCTTGAAGCCTGCGATGGACTTACGGGCACGGGTGATGTAGGGCTGCTGGCCGGTGATAACGCGCATGTCGTTCATAGCGGCATCGAGCAGCTTGGAGTCGCCGGCGGCAGCGCCAACGCCCATGTTGACAACAATCTTCTCGAGACGCGGAACATCGTTGATGTTAGCGATCTCAAGGTCGTTCTTAAGCTTGGCAACAAGCTCAGACTGATACTTTTCCTTCAAACGAGGAGCCATGTTTCTTTACCTCTCAGTCGATGGATTAAACGCAGGATACCGACCCTGCGTCCCCGGCTTTTTGCCAGGGCCATTGTGCACAAACGTGTTTGCGCACCCAAAGAGGAGACATTAACAGATGCCTCCTCTTCAGTCAATGAAAATATTTAGTTCCAGCTCACATACGTATTATCAACATAAGTAAGCCGGGTTTTCGCCTTCCCGTTACCTTGAATTAAGTAAAGCCAGGGTTTCGAGAAAACGGCTGCAACGAGCAGTTCGCCGGCCATAAGGCCGGCGAAACTAACTAGTCGATGTCAGCGTTGCACTTCTTGCAAACGCGAATCTTCTTGCCATCCTCGGTGCGCTTAACGGCAACGCGGGTTGCCTCCTTGCACTTCGGGCAAACGAGCATCACGTTGGACACATGAATCGGAGCCTCGATGGTAGCAATGCCACCCTGAGGATTCTGCTGCGTCGGGCGCATGGCCTTCTTCATCATGTTGACCTTCTCGACGACGACGCGCTGCTTCTGGGGCACGGAACGGATAACCTCGCCCTGCTTGCCCTTATCCTTACCGGTAAGGATCTTGACGGTATCGCCCTTCTTGATGTTCATCTTGGTCATTTACGCCACCTCCCTTACAGCGTTTCCGGTGCCAGAGACACGATCTTCATGTACTTCTTGTCGCGGAGCTCGCGAGCAACGGGGCCGAAGATACGGGTGCCCTTCGGTGCGCCATCGTTGTTGATGACGACTGCTGCGTTCTGGTCGAACTTGATGTAGGAACCGTCAGCGCGACGAACTTCCTTCTTCATGCGGACGACGACGCAACGGACAACCTCGCCCTTCTTGATGTTGCCATTGGGCATGGCTTCCTTGACGCTGCAGATGATCACGTCACCGAGGCCTGCATAACGGCGCTTGGAGCCGCCGAGGACCTTGATGCACTGCACCTTGCGAGCGCCGGAGTTGTCGGCCACTGCGAGCATGGTTTGCATCTGAATCATTGCTATAACCTATCTTTCTCGTTAAACAACTGGTGTTTCAGGTGTTTGCTTGAGGCGAAACGGTTGACTAACTGCCTTCCATATCCCCTCAAGCTTCGCCAGAAACGACAGTTATTTGGCCTTCTCGACGATCTCGACCAAGCGCCAACGCTTCATCTTGGACAGCGGGCGGGTCTCCATGATCTTAACGGTGTCGCCAAGACCGCACTCGTTGTTCTCGTCATGTGCGTGGAACTTCTTGGTGCTGGTAATCATCTTGCCGTAAATGGGATGCGGCTTGCGCTCCTTGACGGCAACGACGATGGTCTTGTCATTGACGGCACTCACAACGGTGCCCTGACGGACCTTACGCAGGTTGCGCTCTTCAGTCATGTTCAATCCTCCCTAAGCTACGCGCTCAGCTCACGAGCACGCATCTCGGTCTGGATGCGCGCGATGTCCTTCTTGACCTGCTTAACACGAGCGGTGTTGTCAAGCTGGCTGGTAGCCATCTGGACACGCAGGTTGAACAGCTCAGCACGCGCCTCCTTCAGCTTAGCCTGCAGGTCTTCGGCAGAAAGTTCACGAATCTCTGCTGCTTTCATTTATTCCTGCCCTTCCGTTTCGCGAGTGACGATCTTGCACTTGATGGGCAGCTTCTGGATTGCAAGGCGAAGTGCCTCGCGTGCGGTCTCGTCGTCGACGCCGTCGATCTCAAACATGATACGACCCGGCTTAACAACTGCTACCCATGCCTCAGGAGAACCCTTACCGGAACCCATGCGGGTCTCGGCAGGCTTAGAGGTAATCGGCTTGTCGGGGAAGATCGTGATCCAAACCTTACCACCACGCTTCATGTGGCGGGTCATGGCGATACGAGCTGCCTCGATCTGGCGGTTGGTGATCCAGTGAGCCTCAAGAGCCTGGATACCATAAGAACCGTGGTTCAGACGGGTGCCGCCCTTGGCCTTGCCCTTCATGGAACCACGCTGCACCTTACGGTGCTTTACGCGCTTAGGTACGAGCATTTACTTTGCACCCCTCTCGTTACGGTCGTTGCGACGAGGACGGCTCGGACGAGCGCTGCCCTCGAGTGCCGGCTGCGGAGCCTTCTGGCCGGGCAGCACGTCACCGTGGTACACCCAAACCTGAACACCAATGGAACCCATGGTGGTTGCGGCGGTTGCGAAGCCGTAGTCGATCTTCGCACGCAGGGTGTGCAGCGGCACACGACCCTCGCGGTACCACTCGCGGCGGCTCATCTCAGCGCCACCGAGACGACCGGAGCACTGGATACGGATGCCCTTAGCGCCGGACTTACGAGCGGACTGAACAGCCTTGCGCATAGCGCGACGGAAGGCAACGCGGCCCTCGAGCTGCTCAGCGACGGACTGAGCGATGAGCACAGCGTCGAGCTCGGGACGCTTAACCTCGAGAACCTCAACGGAAACGGTGCCGTTGGCGATCTCGTCGAGCTTCTTGCGGAGGACGTCGATCTCGGCGCCCTTCTTACCGATCACAACGCCCGGGCGAGCCGTGACGATGATGACCTTGACCTTGTCGCCAGCGCGCTCGATCTCGATGCGGGAGACGGCAGCACGGACGAGGTACTTGTCGAGGAACTTGCGGATTGCAATGTCGTTCTCGAGCATCTTGGCGTAATCCTTATCGGCATACCAACGGGAGCGATGATCCTCGGTGATGCCAAGACGGAAGCCGGTAGGGCTGACTTTCTGACCCATGGACTTACGCCTCCTCTCGCGGTGCAACGATGATGGTGATATGGCTGGTGCGCTTACGGATGCGCGATGCAGAACCCTTTGCGCGGGGGCGGATGCGCTTCAGCGTCGGACCCTCGTCGACAAAGGCGGCCTTGACCACCAGGTTATCGGCGCGAAGGTGGTTGTTGTGCTCGGCGTTAGCCACAGCGGAGTTGAGAACCTTCTCGACGTTCTCAGCAACAGCGCGATTGGTGAAGGCGAGGATCTCGCGAGCCTGCTCAACGGACTTGCCGCGAACCTGATCGACGACGATGCGGGCCTTACGGGGAGAAACGCGCACGTAGCGTGCAATTGCCTTAACTTCCATTATTTCACCCCTATCCTATCGCTTCTTCTTGTCGGCTGCATGACCCTTGAAGGTACGGGTCGGGGCGAACTCGCCCAGCTTGTGGCCAACCATGGACTCAGTAACGTAAACCGGCACGTGCTTGCGGCCATCATGGACAGCGATGGTGTGACCAACCATGTCCGGGAAGATGGTGCTGGCGCGGGACCAGGTCTTGATGACTTCCTTCTCGCCGGCAGCGTTCATAGCCTCAATACGACCAAGAAGACGCGGCTCTACGAAAGGGCCCTTTTTCAAACTTCTGCTCACAGTGTTCTCCTTACGCTGCGCTACTTCTTGCGACGACGGATGATGAGACGGCTGGAAGCCTTCTTCGGGTTGCGGGTGCGATGGCCCTTGGTCGGGATGCCCCACGGGGTAACCGGATGACGGCCTGCGGACTTGTTACGGCCCTCGCCACCACCGTGCGGGTGGTCGACCGGGTTCATAACGGTACCGCGGACGGAGGGACGGATGCCCTTCCAGCGGTTACGGCCAGCCTTACCAATCTTGATGTTGGCATGCTCAGCGTTGCCAACCTCGCCGATGGTGGCGCGGCAGGTGATGAGCACGCGGCGCATCTCGGAGGAGGGCATACGCAGGATAGCGTAGTTGCCTTCCTTGCCCATCAGCTGGATGCTGGTGCCAGCGGAGCGGGCAAGAGCAGCGCCCTTGCCGGGCTGCAGCTCAACGTTGTGGATCAGCGTACCGACG
>JAFYTB010000011.1 GCA_017559045.1 Eggerthellaceae bacterium
CAAGGGCGCCCTTCGAAAGCTCTTCAGCATGATTGGGGCCGGAAAGCACGGCAAGGCGGTTCTTTCCGCCAATGACGGCGGCGACGGCATCGATGAGCGGGCGTTCGCCGGAAAGGTCGAGGCCCTTCGACAGGATGAGGACCGGGACGTCGGGCGGCAGCGTATCTGCCATTTGCTCGGCAACGCCCATAACGCCGAAGGAGGGCGTTGCGATGATGACAGCGCGGCATCCCTCAATAGCCTCAGCGACGCTGTTGGTCGCCCAAACGCGATCGAGATCGCAGTGCGAGAGGAAAGAGGGGTTGCGCTTCTGCTCGTTGATGGCCTGCGCTTCCTTCTCGAGGAAGGCCCAGAGCTTCACGTCTTCGCCGCCGCTGGACAGCAGCCAGGCGATGGCCGTGCCAAAGGAGCCGGCACCGATTACAGCCACGGGGGCGGACTGATCTTGATTCATGGAAAAACCTCGTCAGGGTCGCAGTGTTATTTCTAGCCATGATACGCGAATGCCCTGATATATGGCGTCTGAGTCGAGATTAAAGCACAAACGAATCAGATAAGACTGCCCCGTCCGTCGCGCGAGATCACCTCGCTTGTTGCCATCTTCGTCTGGCTCATCGCGGGTTTTACCACTCTGGTTTTCGTATGACGAAGGTTGCTTTTCCTTGCTATCCGTGCGGGGAGGAATAAACTTAATCAGTTATGCGATGAGCCTGTTGCTCTTGATCGAGCTGACGAGAGCTCGTTGGTGGATCGAGTGCGCCCATTGCTGGAATGGAAGACGACCCGAATGGGGTCGGCAAGAATTACGAGAGGGGAGTGAAAAGAGACATGGGTTCTTTGGCCTTCTTCATACGTTGCCTGGCGGCTGTCATGTCGCTTTTCCCCGTGCGCAATCGCGTGGTGTTCCTCTCGCGTCAGTCGAGCACGCTTTCTCTTGATTACCGCATGCTGCGCGATGAGCTTGCGTCTCGTCTTCCGCAGGAAAGCGTTTGCGTTTGCCTGGCGGCTCCCGAGACGCAGGGCAAGCTTCGCTTTGCTCTCAATATGCTCGCCCAGCTTTGGTATGCGCGCACGTCGAAGGTTTGCATCGTCGATGGCTATAGCCCGGTGATCAGCATCCCTGCAAAGCGCAAGGGTTGCACGGTTATCCAGCTGTGGCATGCGCTTGGTGCTGTGAAGAAGTTCGGATTCCAGTCGCTCGACACGCCGTCGGGACGCAGCTCTCATGAGGCTCGCGTAGCTTGCATGCATGAGGGTTACGACGCCATTGTGGCCGCCGGCCCCGGAGCTGTGCCTGCTTATGCCGAGGCCTTTGGCTACGACCAGGATGTCGTTGCCGTGACGGGTCTTCCGCGTATGGACTATCTTCTCGACCCTCGCCCCGAGGCTGATCGCAAGGCTACAGCCGATCGTTTGGTGAGCGAGCATCCCTTCCTGGGAGAAGAGGCCCCCGTTGTGCTGTATGCGCCTACGTTCCGCAAGGGAATCGAGGACGACAACTGGCTTTCGCATGCTATCGAGGATCTTGCCCGCGCATTCGACGGCGCAGGAGTCAACCTGGTTATTACGGGTCATCCCCTTCAGCACGGCTTCGACGAGGCCCTGTTGGCGCGTTATCCCCATCTTCGTTTCGTATCTGGCGCGGCCGCCATTGGCATGCTTGAACTGGCCGATAGCGTGATAACGGACTACTCCGCTGTTGCTTTCGAAGCGGCGGTTGCGGGAGTAGGAGTATACTTTTACGTTCCGGATATTGTGGAATACCGACGTTCGCCCGGTCTCAATATCGATCCTGTACTGGAGTTTGCCGATGTGGCAGCGGTGCAGGCAGACGATGTGGCCGCCATGGTGATGGCTGGCTTGAAGAAGGGTGCGGACAGCTCGTTCCTCCGTTATTCGGAAGCCTATTTTGAGGGCATTGCGTTTGGCAGCACGTCGAGGCTTGCCGATTTGGTTTGCCGAAAGCTGGCGTGATGTCATGGACGGGAGTTTTGAATACATGGGATTGACCCTGTGTTGGCAAGGTGAGCGCACGTGTTTGAAGCGCTAAAGCTCATCTTCCAGGAGAACTGGCTTTGGCGTCGTCAGATCGCCAACCTGGCTCTCATGGACATCAAGAAGACATGCCGTGGTGCGGTGCTCGGTTGGGTGTGGCTGTTCGTTAAGCCCCTCACGTATATCGCTGTATTCTGGTTCGCTCTCGAGCTTGGCCTTCGAGCGGGCGGAAACACGGAGTATCCCTATATCGTCTGGCTCTCCGCGGGCCTTATCCCGTGGTTCTTCATGCAGGACATGATCAATACGGGCTCGAACGTGTACCGTCGATATCCCTTCTTGGTTAATCGCATCGCGTTCCCGCTTTCGGCGATATCGACCTTCTACGCGCTTTCGCAGTTCTTCGTATTCCTGCTGCTCATGGTCGTGCTGTTCGTGCTGTGCGCGATCACGGGTGCGATGCCCGGCTTGTATGTGCTGCAGCTCATTCCCGTCTGCCTGATTATGCTGGCATTCTGGGTGTGCTTCTCCATCCTGTGCTCGCCGCTTTCCGCTATCAGTAAGGACTTCAGCAATCTGCTGAAGGCGCTTTCCACGCCGCTGTTCTGGCTCTCGGGCATTATCTTCGATGTTTCGAGCATGGGTTCTGCGGCTATTCATGCGGTTCTCAGCTTCAACCCCGTTACGTTCTTCGCCGAGGCTGTTCGTGCCTCCGTGTGTGAGAACTACTGGCTGTGGGAGAGGCCTGATGTTCTGCTGCCGTTTTTGGCAGTGTTTGCCGTGACGGCTGTGCTGGCGGTTGCCTGCTACGGAAAGTTGAGGAAGGACGTGGCCGATGTCATCTAATTCCCAGCTTTTGCTGCCCCGTTCCAGCGAGGCGATCGTCATTCGTGACGAGGATTCCTCGAATAACGTGGCAATCGAATTCCAGAACGTAACCAAGTCGTACAAGCTCTTCAAGAACGATCGCGCGCGTTTTATGGCCACCTTCTCCAAGAAGGTTCCCTACAAGGACGTCTGCGCAAACAACGACTTGTCCTTCACCATTCGCCGCGGCGAGGCTGTTGCCTTCTTGGGCACCAACGGTGCCGGCAAGTCGACTGCGCTGAAGATCATTACCGGCGTCGCTCATCCCACCAGCGGAAAGGTGGTCGTGCACGGTCGCGTTAGCGCTCTGCTCGAGCTTTCCGCAGGCTTTGATGGCCAGCTTTCCGGTCGAGAGAACATTGCGTTCCGCGGTCAGCTGTGGGGTCTTTCTGCTGAGGAGATCGCTGAGCTGGAGCCGCGTATCATCGATTTCGCTGAACTCGGCGACTACATTGATCAGCCGATGCGAACCTATTCGAGTGGCATGAAGTCCCGCCTGGGCTTTGCCTTTGCCAGCTCCATCAAGCCCGACATCCTCGTGGTCGACGAGGCTTTGTCGGTTGGTGACCGTCGCTTTGCTCGCAAGTGCCTTGACCGTGTTCATGAGATCATGTCCGACTCCCATGTCACGGTTCTGTTTGTCACCCATTCGTCCACGTCGGCGAAGGAATTCTGCAAGCGCGGCATCGTTCTGGAGAAGGGTCATAACATCTTCGACGCTGACATCAAGGATGCCATCGCCTTCTACGAGGGGAAGATGTAAGCCGTGCCTGTCACTTTGCGACATTTCCTTGTGCTTGGCCTGATCGCCTGCGTGGTGGTCTTGCTTGCCATGCCCTCCGCCAAGAAGGTGGCTAAGCGTTTCGATGCCATCGACTACCCCGACGCTCGTCGTGTGAACACCGAACCCATTGCGCGCTTGGGTGGCATTGCCATCTTTGCGGGTATCTTGGTGGCGCTGTTTGTCGAGCTGCTGGGCGAGACC
>JAFYTB010000137.1 GCA_017559045.1 Eggerthellaceae bacterium
AACCTATAATTATATCAGTGATCAACAACAAAGGTGGCGTCGCAAAATCCACCACAACTTCTTCACTTGCTTATGTTTTCGGCACCAAAGGCTACAAAGTGCTCATGATTGACTTTGACGGCCAGTCGAATCTCTCAATGAGCTTCGACGTGTTTGACCCGACGTCGAAAAGCCCCACGATCTTTGACGTTATGTTCCCGAGGATGTCGCCTCACCGCGCACTGAAGCTGAAGGACGTCATAAAGGACACGTCTAACCCGAACGTTAAGATCATCCCCTCTGACTTCAGATTCGGAGATGCAGACTTCAATTTCCGCACCGAGAAGACCGGCGCCGACATCGTGCTCCAAAGAGCAATAGAAAACCTGGACGAGCACTTCGACATCATCTTCATTGACTGTGGTCCCCGAACTGACCTCACGGCATCAAACGCTATCGCAGCCCTTAATGCAGGCAACAAGCACTCCATGATTATCATCCCGGTGAAAATGGATGCTTATTCTATTGCGGGCATTCCTCAAACAATCAGCGCCATCAATGAGGTGGCAGAAGGACAGCGCATCGAGCAGAAACCGTGGCGTATCCTGAAGACCATCATTGAAGAGGAAACGAAAGCCTACCGTATGGGCATGGATGCACTCGAGGAGCTCAGCGACCTGGTTCCCGAGTACCGCTACTTCGAAACCTCGATTTCAAAGAACACACGAGCAAACGAAACGGGCTTCTTCGCAAAGCCGCTCACTCAGTACGATCCGAGCTCGAAAGCAGCGATGGAATACCGAGAGCTTGCCGACGAAATCGAAGAAGAGTTTGAAGGCGACGTTCTCCCGTCAGGGGTTGTAGAAAGCGCAGAAATCGATAGCGAAAAAGTAAGCGAAAGCGAGGATGCTATCGATGAGTAAAACCCAACCGAAGCATAGCATCCGGAAGTTCGTCGATACCGAAACGCTCAAGGCAAACGTTGAAGAGCTGACAATCGAAGAACTTCGACAGGAAGCGCTTAAGAATAGGGGAGGGTCGGGCTCTGTAACCGAAACGCGTGCAGCACGCAGTCGAAGGATGACGCTTATCCAGCAAATGGGTTACGACATCAAGCACATCGACGACTTCGAGCGTCACCCCGAGAACAACTTCTCGATCATTCCAGAAGAGATCGAAGAGCTCGCTGCAACCCTAAGGCAAACCGGAAGAACGAATGCAATTGTCTACCGTACGCGCCCGGGAAACCCTAAGGGGCAAATCCTAGCAGGCGAGCGACGCTGGAGAGCACATCGTCTTAATTGGGAACTCACCGGCGACGAAGGCTGGGCAATGATCATGTGCCAGAACCTCGGAGCTATCGATGACGACGAAGCGATGCTGCAGCTCGTCCTGGACAACATTAGCAACCGTGTTCTGACCCCTTCCGAACTTGCGTGGAGTATGGACATCGCCGGCAAGTGCATGGAGAAAAAGCGCGAGAACGATCCTGAGTTCAAAGAAAAACATGCGGGCAAAAAAACCCGTGAAATCATTGCGGAAGAATTTAGATCCTCGCCAACCACGGTCACCAGAATGAAGGAGATCAACAGAAAGCTCATTCCAGAAGGCAAGGAATTGCTGGATAGGAGAGTAATTAAGCAATATCAGGCCTTAGAGATGACTAAGCTCAATGAAGAGGATCAGCTCGAACTGGCTAAGAAGATAAACGATCAACTGGAAAGCCAGGAAAACATCGATAATCTTCTGGCGGATAAAAAATCAAAGGCAAAGCCAGTCACCCAAAGAAAAAAGAAGACGGTCAACGAGCACCTCGAGACAGCGCAAAAGAGCCTGAAAAAAGCAATCAAACTCGAAGGCGAACCGGACAGAGTAATGATTGCTCAAATGAAGGTCTACCTTATGGAGCTGGAAGAAAAGCTCAACTCCAAGAACGCTTAAACAAACTGCCCTTCTCCATAGCCAATGGGGGAGGGCAGTACCTTTTCTAGGTACATAACAACTTAGCCCGAAAGCAATGCTAGAGGCATTAAATACAACGGCAAGGCAGGCAACGCCATACTCCGCCTAAGAAAAAGGGGAGAGAAGCCGTCACAAAACCCGAAAGAGTCCAAAAAATTAGAAGAATAACCTAAAGAGGGTAGAGAAGAGCCAGGATCCGGAGTTGTCGAACTAACGAATCTTTGCAAGAAACCCCATCCAGTTCCCCCTTGAGCACTACTCAAAGACACGGCTGCCAAAAATTCGCGAAAATCGGAGGAAAAAGAAGAATCCTGGTTGGCAACGGTGGAAACCCCCTGAAGGTCGCGATCAAGCTTGGCGCGAGCGGCAGATTTGAGCGCATAAGTATGCACGGTGCGCTCCGCAGTCGCCTTAGAAGATTCGCCTATACGAGGCATAGTGAGATTAGCCGCCTTCAGAACGGCATAGACGGTACGAGCCGAGCATCCGACGGCGTCAGCCACCTGCTGCTGGGTCATAGACCCCTTCTTATATAGTTCGACAATGCGCTTATCGCGGGCGTCCCTTTTGGCCTTGGTCTTCTTCTTTGCCTCCATTCGCTCCACCATACGCTTAGACGCAAAGAAGTGCGTAGCCTCTATTTCCTCTTCAGTAAGGGACAGCAGCTCGACAACCTTGCTGGCAGAAAGAACGTAGTAGCCAACTTCTCCCTTAACGTTTCGAACACCGGAGACCGCGGTACGGATTCCTTCAAGCTCCGAAAGCGCAATAGGGTCATTGAAGCGAGCGTTAAATGCGAGCAGGCTCTCCCAGGCGTCTTCTTTTCGATAGATCTGAGCAGCCGTGTTGTAGTAGACAAAAGACATCAATTCTCGGCTACCCTCGCAGTCGAAGTTACGATGCTCCTGCAGCTCGACGATCTTATTAAGACGGGAGAGCAAGAGGCGATCGTATTTCATGATGACCGCACGGCCGTCTAGCTTCTTCTTAGACGCCGACTTATGGGCAGGAGAAGCAACCTTGTATGCATTGAGATCGGAAAGGCTGTGATAGACCTCTTCAGCAAACACAAGACGAGCATGACGACCCGCTTTCGTGTTAAACGTATTGGGAATACGAGAGACACGAGTAAAGTCGAATACGGCACGGTCGACCTTTGCCTCAGGGACATCCGCCAGCAACTCGTCCAAAAGGTCAGCAAGCTGCGCCTGCACGTGATTGAAAAAAGAAATACCGGGTTCGTTAACTTCCCCAGATTTTCTGAAACGGTAGGGGATCGAACGCTCCAAGACGAAAAACAGGTGGACGCCGCGTCCAGAGTCTAAAATCATGGTGGGTCGCGGAAGCTCGTCGGTCTGAATAGCTCCGTGAAGTCGACCCAAGGTCATATCGATCAAGCGATCGCATTCCGAAGGCGAAGCGCCATGAAAGTCAATGTCA
>JAFYTB010000138.1 GCA_017559045.1 Eggerthellaceae bacterium
CCGTCATGCCGGAAAGCTTCTCGTACAAACGGAAGTAGTTCTGGAGCGTGATGGTTGCGAGAGTCTGATTCTCCTCGCGGACCAGCACCTTTTCCTTGGCCTCAAGCGCCTGATGCAGGCCCTCGGAATAGCGACGACCCTCCATGATACGGCCGGTGAACTCGTCGACGATCTTTACCTCGCCGTTGACGACCACGTAGTCGACATCGCGATGGAACAGGAACTCTGCCTTGAGTGCCTGCTGCAGGTGATTTGCCAGAAGGCCAGCAGGATCAGCGTACAGATCCTCGATGCCGAGCATGAGCTCGATACGCTCAAGACCACTCTCGGTTGCCACGATAGTGCGCTTCGCCTCATCCTTGACGAAGTCGTCACCCTCTTTGAGCATGGGCATCACGCGGGCAAACTTCTTGTAGGTATCAGTTGCCTGCATTCCGGCACCGCTGATGATGAGCGGAGTACGGGCCTCATCGATAAGAATGGAGTCGACCTCGTCGACGATGGCGAATGCATGACCACGCTGAACGCGACGGTCGGCGCGCGTCACCATGTTGTCGCGCAGGTAGTCGAAACCGAACTCGCTGTTCGTACCGTAGGTAACATCAGCCTGATAAGCAGGAATCTTTGCAGCGGGACGCATGCCGTTCTGAATAAGGCCGACCTTCATGCCCAGAGCGCGATAGATCTGGCCCATCCACTCGCTGTCGCGACGAGCCAGGTAATCGTTCACCGTGACGATATGCACGCCGCGGCCAGGAATAGCGTTCAGATAACCAGCGAGCGTCGACACGAGCGTCTTACCCTCGCCGGTCTTCATCTCAGCGATGCGACCCTCATGAAGCGCCATACCGCCAATAAGCTGAACATCGAAGTGACGCAGGCCGATGGTTCTCACGCTAGCCTCACGGACAGCCGCAAAAGCCTCAGGAAGAAGATCGTCAAGCGACTCCCCCTGCTCATAGCGCTTGCGGAACTCACCCGTCAGGGCAGCAAGCTCCTCGTCGGAGAGCTTCTTCATGGAAGGTTCCAAGGCGTTGATCTTCTCAACAACCGCCTCATGCTTCTTCAGCTGCCTGCCCTCACCAAAGGTCAGGATCTTCGAAAGAAATCCCATATTCCATCTTTCTCTCGGGAAAACGTAATGCTCTATCAGGAAAACGAGGGCGAATCGAAGCGCCCTCCGCGAATGAACACAAGTGAAGATACTCTAGCACAAACGCGAGCGAGCTCCTTCGATTCCACACCCTCGACAAGTCGTTTACGCGACGAAAACACAGGTACAACTGACCTTTGCGAACGCACCCTTAATCAATCTCCTCCTCGGACTCGATAATGCCCCGATACAGGCTCACAATCCGAACCGAAGGATCGATTCCCAGCTCCTTTGCCAGAAACTGTCTGCATGAGAAAAACGTGTTGAGCGCCTCCGTACGCTGACCGGCAGCGATCTGCGCTTCCATCTGGGCAGCATACGCATCCTCGCGCGTGCGATCACGCCGCAGCGCTTCGCGCGCAAACCACAGGGCGCCGCGCACCTCGCCCGACTCAGCCAAGCGCGACGACGCCGCGACCAGCGCATCCACCATCTGGGTGTGATAGTGATCCCTCATAGTGAGAATGTAGTCATTCCCCTTCTCGCCAGGAAGCAACTCTTCGGAAAACTCATTTACCACCTGCGTGTATGCATGCTCCCAGCCATACTCCCCAGCACGTCCGAACAGCAAGGTCCTGCAAAGCTCCTCATAACGCGCAACATCGCTCGTCAACAGCCTTGCATTGAGCCTGCACCCGTACTGATCGCGAATCAAATAAGGGCATTCCCCATCGACCATGAGCGCCTTGCGCAACTTGGACCAAAGCGCATAGAAACTCTTCTTCGCGGAGTCCTCGGTGCTCTTAGGCCACAACATCTTCGTCAGAGTGTCTCTGGTGAATTCCTTACCCTTGCTCAATACGAGAATCGCAAGCAACGCACGCGTCTTCTGTCGGGAAAAATGAGAAGGATCGACAACCCTGTCACCAATGCGCACCTCAAAAGCGCCGAAGAGATCGACATTCAGCATGGGTGTCTGCTTTTGATTCGACGGCCCCCTCGAGGAGGAGAGAACATCCTTGCGAGAGCCTCGCGTCCCTAGGAAATCCGAACTCCGTTCGCGAGCTGAAGCCAAAGCCGAATCCGAAACTCCGCCCTTCCCCGAAAGCAACACAAGCTGCGCCTTTCGCGCGGCAACCAAAGCCTCCGGCGACGGCATTCGCGTCATTGCCAAAGGATCTCGCTCGTACGCATCTTCCATGGAGGCAGAAAGACGCACTCCGAACCAATTCGCGCCCCCTGCCCCCAGCATCGCAAAATCAACCCTCTCACAGGAGAAGCGGAGCACCTCTCGAGCAAGGACGTCGTCAATTACACAAGCCTGAGAATCAATAGAAGACGGATGCAGAATGGAGCCCGACGAACCCAGGCCAACATCCCCCTGGGCGATGCGGTCAAACAACCAGGCACACATGCCCATAAGCGCATTAGCCATAAAAGGCGACTCGCCCTCGCCGCGTTCATCGACACGTTCACCGCTGCGCTCATCCGCAGATCCATCAAGCAACTCGATTTCACGCACAAGCGCCTGCGCACCCTCAACGGGGTCCGCTTCGAGCGAAACCGCCAAACGGGCAAGCGAAGGCCACATAAGAGCCAGATCATGGCTCTCCCCACACCCAACATCAACATCGGAATCCAACCCGAGCTCATGCGCCATAAGAAGCTTGTCGAGCATTCGCTTCGCTTGAACCCTATCAGCCTCTTCGCCTGCAAGAAGCAGCATCACGCACCCAACAGCTCGAGCAGAGGGATCCCCTACCGGAGAAAAGGCAGCGCGGCGAGCAAAAGCGCGCGATTCTTCGAGATCGCCTATCATGCGAAACGCCCAAGCAAGTGCGGAATGCAGGGTGTTCTTGCCCTTGGTGACGCTTCGCTCAACCTTCTCATGAGCATCGATAAACGAACGGGGACAACCGATCGTCAACAGATCCCACGCCCTAGACGTCAACCACCGAGCGCAATTTCTCTTCGTCGAAAACGCTAAGACGAGCGCAATGGCACGATCCCCTGCCCCTCGTGCGATCAGAGCATCAGCGCAACGCAGAATGAAAGCTTCGCGAGATTCAAAAGAAGATGCGGATGCGAGAATGTCGACCTTCGACGAGAACCCAGCAACAAGATCCTCCACCTCCACACGCGCCGCCTCGTAGGATCCCTCGCAAACATCGATCCCCAGAAACGGATAGCGCACACCAAGAACCTCGAAGTACGAACGAGACATCCCCGACGCAACGAACGCTTCGACATCGCTGAGCTTTCCGTTCTGAAGCAGCAACACCACGAAGATGGCTATCAGCTCGTCTACCGGCAAATCCTCCAAGGCGACGCCGTTCATGAGCTGCGCCGCGCCATCGTCTCCCCAGCAAAGACACGGAATCAGCTCGGAATCGAGAGGCGCGACGCCGTCGCCCTTATGAAACCTCTCGCCAAAAACAGCCCTCGTTTCCTCCTCATTGAGAAGAAGGTCGGAGGATTCGATGAGCAGCCGCCCCTTATGCAACTCGGCGTACCTATCGCTCGAAGGGGCGCAGGTCACCAAAACCTCATTGCCAGCCGCAAGAAGATCCTCAACAAGACGAGAAAAGGCCTCAGCCCGATCGTCATCAAGACGCGGCAAATCATCGAATATGACGAGACACTCCCCTCTGTCGACACGTCTGATCTGCTCGAAGATGTCGCCCTTGTCGATATCGCGAAGAAAGCACGGAGACGAGCAGCCCAGCCAAAACACGTGCTTAAATGAAAAGACAACATGGGCATATTCGTAGGCAAGCATGGACTTACCAAACCCATCCGGAGCGACAATGTAGCGTATGATGCGCCTCTTCTTAAGCAAGCGGGTAACCAAGCCAGACCTCGACCTGCGCTGGCAGGCAGAATACGCTTGGGGGTAGATCCCCCGGCAAGCTGCTTGTTCGACGAAAGATGACATAAGCGCCTCCTCACTCGCTCCAATAGCCCCTCGCTAGAGGGTGGCGGCCATGGTAGACCGCCCGAAAAAGGCGCATCAAGATAAACAGGCGTTCGACCAGGAGCTAAACGCCATAAAAGATCCACGCTCTGAAGTACCTTGTTGAATATGGTCAACAAATCGAAAGAAATCACGTCTTTCGGTACACACCGGGGAGCACCGCACGAACCGATAGGCGCCCGAAGCTTTACGAGCGCTTTACAAAGCGGCGACACAAAACCTCGACCGTTAGGTCATTACCTCCGAAAACGCCCCGACATAAGGACGTCTCGGGTATGATGTGGCAGAACCTAAACACACAATCACGAGTGAGGATCGACATGATTCAAGCCTGCAGCATCAACGAGCTTTCGGCATTCCGCATCGGACACGCCCAAGACGAAACCGCCGCGACCGGCTGCACGGCCATCATCGCTCCCGCTGGAGCAACCTGCGCTGTCGACGTCCGAGGCGGAGGACCGGCTACGCGAGAAACCGACCTGCTTCGTCCTGAAAACATGATTGAGAAAGTCCATGCCGTCGTGCTGTCCGGAGGATCCGCCTTCGGCCTCGAAGCATCGTGCGGCGTCATGGATGCACTCGCTGAGCGAAGAATCGGCTTCGAAATCGCAGGAGCCTGCGTGCCCATCGTCGTTGGAGCCTGCCTCTTCGATCTGCCGCTGGGAAAACCGACTCACCCCGATAAGGAAATGGGCCGAGCGGCTGCCGAAACCGCACTTTCCGACGAAAGCCAGTCCCTTCTCCAGGGAAACATCGGCGCAGGATGCGGCGCAACAGTCGGAAAGCTTGGCGCACCGCAAGCAGCCATGAAGTCCGGCCTTGGCTGGACGTGCCTCAAGGCGGGAGACCTTATCGTCGGCGCAATCGTCGCCGTAAACGCGCTTGGCTGCGTCTGTGACGAATCGGGCACTTGGATTGCCGGCGTACAGGATGGCAACGGCGGCGTCATGGAGCCGCTTTCCGCTATGGCTCAGGCTGTGGCAGCTATGCAGGCTCAAGCCCAGGCTGAAGCCGCGCCGTGCACGAACACCACCATCGGCGCAGTGCTCACCAACGCCAAGCTCACCAAAGCCCAGGCAACCAAGGTCGCATCTATCACCCACGACGCCTATGCACGCGCCATCAAGCCCGTCCATACCTCCAACGACGGCGACACCGTCTTCGCCTTCGCATCTGGCGAAGTTGATAGCACCCCCGACTTCGTCGGCGTTATCGCCGCTGAGGCTATGCAGCAGGCGATCATCAACGCCGTCAAGTCCGCAGAGAGCGCGTATGGCCTCACGGCTGCAAGGGATCTCGCGTAAAGGCAAGCAAAGCTCCGCAGCGAATCGCCGCAGGCAAATCCCAAATCGCACCTCCCGCGCGCTGCCCTCAACCAACTGCAGCACATAGCCAGCAACAAAAGAAGGCCCTCACGGGCCTTCTTCCATATGCGATATTTGCAATCAAAAACGCTTGACTACTTGCCCAGCATCTTTGCGATACGGTCGGAGTAAGCGATCTCGGTAAGACCAGCCTCAGCGGCCAGATCCATAACCGGAGCGTCGTTCCAAAGTGCCTCGAGGCGATAGTACTCGCGGGTCTCCGGCTGGAAGACATGCACAACGATGTCGCCGTAATCCAGAAGAGACCAAGAACCGTCGCTGGAGCCCTCGCGATGGGTGGGCTTCACGCCGATCTGCTCACGCAGCTGGTCTTCGATCTCGTCGATGATGGCGTCAACCTGACGGCTGTTGGAAGCCGTTGCGATGACGAAGTAATCGGTCACACCGATGAGGTCGCGCACATGCTGGACCATGAGGTCGGTTGCCTTCTTGCTATCTGCAGCAACAGCGGCAGCGATAGCGCACTTGCGGGAAAACTCTTCCTGCTCCCTGATCTTGTCGGTCATTCTCTTCCCTTCTTAGAACCCCTACGGGCAATTAATGTATTCCATACCTTTATGGTAGCAGGATGCACCTGATGTCGGCGACTCAAAAGATTAAGAGTCCAAAACTCATACACCCTGAAGAACAGCTCATCAAGACTTACTTGTCCAACAGCCGCACGCAGCTCGTCAATCGTACCGAAACGCCTGCCATCCTCGATGGCGTCGGCGCAATACAGCACCATTTCAAGCGGCGTCATATTTTCGTCTCCAACAGTATGTCTGTCAATCGCTTGGATAACTTCCCTCGGAATCTGCGGAAATTCCTGCTCAAGAGCGACTGCAGCCGTATGCGCATGCAGTACCTGAGGCATGTTGGAGAACACCCACGGGTCAAGCGTCTTATCTAAACCGAGGTCGATTCCACGCTTCCAAATGCCCTCGTCGTCGTAACCCTTATCCCAGTCATGCAGCAGCGCGGCAAGACGAGCAGTACGAACATCGACATCGTATATTTCCGCAAGACGCTGGGCGGCATCGACGACACCCATTACGTGATTGAAGCGCTTCTCAGTCACGCGACCGACCAACTCAGCCTTGCGAGCCTCAAAGAAAGCGTCGGACAGAGCATCATCCGCAACACCTCCCCGAGCATTCATCTCAGGGCAAACGGCATCTTCCACGCCAGCCTCCTTAACGCCGCAATATGCGGGCTCAGACTCAACCTGCAAACGAATAGCCTCCGGCACAAGGCCCTCGATAGACTCGCCAGAGGCAATGCGCCCCCTGATATCGCTCGAAGAAACATCCACCATCAGGCCCTCGGCATACTCAACCCGAAATCCGGCAGCCTCAAGACTGGAGCGCACTTCTTCATCGAGCGCCTGGCCAGGACGAGAAACCGCCACGAACGTGGCAAGCTCGGCAAGCTCTTCGCTTGCGTACCAGCGAGGAAGAGAAGCGGCAGAATCAGCACCAAGAATGAAGCAGAGCTCAACGTCGCTCGCGTACAGGGCGCGAAGCTGGCGCAAGGTGTCGACAGTATAGGTAATGCCGTCGCGCTTTATCTCGATATCGCAGGCATGAAAATGCGCATGCTCGCGCAGCGAGGCTTCACACCAAGCCAACCTGGTTTCCGCCGGAGCAAGCCTTCTCCCCCGCTTGAAGTTAGGCACCGAAGCGGGAATAAACAACACCTCGTCTATACCGCAAGCCTCACACGCCGCCTGCGCACACGCGATATGCCCCACATGGATGGGATCGAAGGTGCCGCCCATCAGGCCGAGGCGCATAGGCTCGTTTTCGGGAACGACGAGCGAAGTCATTACGAGCGAACCTGTCCATTTCCGCGAAGCACGTACTTGTACGAGGTCAAAGCCTCAAGGGCAAACGGTCCGCGTGCATGCAGCTTCTGCGTGGAGATGCCGATCTCGGCACCAAGGCCGAACTGTCCGCCATCGGTAAACGCAGTGGATACATTTGCATACACCGCTGCTGCGTCAACACGATTGAGGAAGGCCTCGAGAGCGCCTTCGTCGGTAGCGACGATAGCTTCGGAATGCATGGTTCCGTACGTATTTACATGCTCAATAGCCTCGTCAACACCGCTGACGCACTTAACGGCCAGCTCGGGAGCAAGGTACTCGGTACCCCAATCCTCTTCAGTCGCCGCAACGAACTGCTCGCCCTGAACCAAACCGGCAAAAGCAGCGCAGTTAAACGCTTCTTCGTCGCAATGAAGCAAGACGCCACGATCGGCAAGAGCAGAAAGCATGCCAGGGAGGAATGCGCGGGCAACGGAAGCATCAACCAGCAGGGTTTCAGCAGCGTTGCACACGCCGTAGCGACGACACTTCGCGTTCATGACAATGTTACGGGCGATCTCCTGATCAGCAGTCTCATGCACGTATACATGGCAGTTGCCAGTACCGGTCTCGATAACGGGAACCTTAGAGAACTCAACGCAATGACGAATAAGACCAGCGCCGCCACGAGGCACGAGCACGTCAACCAAGCCATGCAGCTGCATGAGCGCATCAGTCGCCGAGCGATCAGTGGACGTGATGATCTCGATGCAGCCCTTCGGCATTCCCGCAGCCACAGCTGCCTCATGAAGAATGCCGGCAATGGAAGCGCAGGACTTCGCAGCCATGGAGCCACCGCGCAGAACGCACGCATTACCCGACTTGAGGCAAATGCCTGCAGCATCAGCGGTAACGTTCGGTCTCGCCTCGTAAATAACGCCGACCACACCAAGCGGAACGCTTACGCGCTTCAGCTCGATACCGTTATATAGCTCGCGCTCTTCCTGAACACGACCGAGCGGATCGGGCAGCGCAATGAGATCTTCGAGCGCAGAGGCGATTCCCTCGATGCGAGCAGCATCGAGCATAAGACGATCGAGAAGGGACTCCTTCGTACCCGCCTCACGTGCGGCCGCCATGTCGGCCTCGTTTGCCTCGATGATCTCAGGCGTGCGCTCGCGCAGAGCAGCAGCCATGGCAGCGAGAGCGGCATTGCGCTCATCGGCGCTTTTGAGGGCGAGATCAGCGCTGGCACGACGCGCGCTTTCAGCAAGTGCCTTTACTTCGAGCATGACAGCGTCCATACGGTCCCCAATCTCCAGATTTATTCGAACACAACCAGCTCGTCACGATGGACAAGCGGACGGGTAGCCAAAGGCGCAAGCAGGCGATTGCTCTCGAGAGCCTCTCTCGAACGACCGCAGGCAAGCTCAACCTCGTCGCTGGCGAAAGCGGCCTTGCCACGAGCGAAAACGAATCCTTCGGCGTTCTTAATATCGATGATATCGCCGGAATCAAAGCGTCCATCAACTGCGCGAACGCCGACGCAAAGCAGAGAGCTACCCTTCTTGACCAGCGCATTACGAGCACCTTCATCAACCACGACAGAGCCACGAACCGAGTCGCCAAGCGCAAGCCACAGCTTCTTCGGGGTAATCTCGTGAGGCTGTTCGCTAGCCGCGAAAAGCGTGCCAACCGACTTGCCCTCAACGGCGTCAACGATGGCGTCGGGTCTGCGACCATGACAGATGATCATGGGAATACCCGCAACCATCAGCACACGAGCAGCCTTGATCTTCGTAATCATGCCGCCCGATCCGACAGTGGATCCGGCACCGCCCGCAGCGCCCATGATGTTGGCGTCAATTTGATCCACATGCTCGATGAGCTTCGCATCAGCGCACGTATTGGGGTTAGCGTCGTAAAGACCGTCGATATCCGAGAAGATGACGACCAGATCGGCATCGACAAGGCAAGCAACCAGAGCGGCCAGGGTGTCGTTGTCGCCAAAGCGAATCTGCTCAACCGAGACGGTGTCGTTTTCGTTGACGATGGGAACAACGCCAAGCTCAAGCAAGCGACCAAGCGTATCGCGTGCATGCAGATAGGCCGTGCGGTCAGCGGTATCGCGACGAGTCAACAGAACCAGCGAGGTGAGCAGGCCGTGCTTGGCAAACGCATTGGCGTAGGCCGTGGACAGAGCGCCCTGCCCCACTGATGCAGCCGCCTGCAGACTGGGCATATCGCTCGGTCGCTTTTCGATGCCAAGCGCCTCAAGACCGCAAGCAATGGCAGCCGAGGTGACGATGATTGGCTGCCATCCCGCAGCCTTCGCACGGGCTACCTGAGCGGCCAGGCCCTCCATGTACTCATAGTCGATTCGGCTCGCGCTCGTAGTGAGCGTGGAAGAACCGATCTTGATGATGAGACGCTTTCCGGCACCAGCCGCCCTTGCTTCGGTCATTAGAAATCAAGCTCCTCGTAATCTTCGATAGCCCTGTTAGCAGACTCGTACTCGAAGGCGCGTCCAACAATGCGGATCTCGTCTCCGTCGAGTGCGCCAGCCTTGCGCAGCGCGTCGTCGACGCCCATGCGCTTCAGGCGATGCTGCAGGAAGATGATGGCTTCCTCGTTGGTCCAGTCGGTCTGAACGACCATGCGCTCGACCTGGCCACCAGTCACGCGGAAGATGCCATCGGAAAGCTTCTGGACCCTGAAACGACGCTCGCGCTGCTCGCGCTTGTGCTCCCAGACATGATCGTACTGGACGTCGTTGGCCATCATCTCGCGTGCTTCCTCGCGCAGCTCGTGCACCTTCTCGGCGATAGCTGCCTTGAGGGCGTCGACACCCTTACCCGTCAGCGCGGAGATCTGATAGAGCTTCGGATCGATGGGGCTCGGTGCGAACTCGTTGCCACCAGCAGCGGCAACGGAATCAGCGCGGACACGCTCTGCCAGCTTAGCGATGATCTCCTCGGTACCGGGAACGTCAATCTTGTTGGCAACCACGATACGCGGACGATTAGCCAGCTCATCGGCATAAAGTGCCAGCTCGCGATTGATGATCTCGTAATCCTCGAGGGGATCGCGACCCTCGTAGTCGCCCGTCAGGTCGACAACATGCACGATCAGAGCGGTGCGCTCGATGTGACGAAGGAACTCGTGGCCAAGACCCTTACCCTCGTGAGCACCCTCGATAAGGCCGGGAATGTCGGCGACAACGAAGCTGTAGTCGCCGCTGGTTGCCACGCCCAGGTTCGGAACGAGCGTGGTGAACGGATAATCGGCAATCTTCGGACGAGCAGCGCTCATCTTGGCGATAAGGGAAGACTTGCCAGCACTCGGCATGCCAACGAGAGCAGCGTCAGCCATAAGCTTCATCTCAAGCTCGATCCAAGAGTCGATGGCAGGCTCGCCAAGCTCAGCGAACGCAGGGGCGCGACGCTTCGAGGTAACGAAGTGGATATTTCCACGACCACCCATGCCGCCGCGTGCCACGATGACGCTCTCGCCGTCATGAGTGAGGTCGGCAATGAGCTCGCCGGTCTCGCCGGTTTCCTCGTTGTACTCGTGAATGACCGTACCGACAGGAACGGTCAGGATCATATCTTCACCCTGGGCGCCATGCATGCGGCTACCACGGCCATGCGTACCACGCTCGGCCTTGAAGTGATGCTTGAATCGATACTCGATCAGCGAGGAGACACTGGCGTCGGCCTTTACGACCACGTTGCCGCCACGGCCGCCATCGCCGCCATCGGGACCGCCCTTAGGAACATGGGACTCGCGACGGAAAGACATGCAGCCGGCGCCGCCGTTGCCGCCCTTGACGTTGATGCGAACCTTATCAATGAACATCGAAACACCTTTCCCGATGACATAAAACTACATCCAACCATGATAAACCGTCTGACGATATCAGTATCGCCAGACAAGCAAAAGCGCCCCTTGCCAGCAGGCAAAGGGCGCTTTCCTGAAAGCGTATGTTTCGCTTTGCGAGGTCTTTACGCCTCGAGCGGGCGAACGTGAACCTTGCGCTTTGCACCACGGGTGAAGTCGACCTTGCCGTCGCACAGTGCGAACAGGGTGTCGTCCTTGCCGCGGCCGACGTTCTCGCCGGGATGGAAGTGGGTGCCATGCTGACGGACAATGATCATGCCAGTCTTGACGGTCTCGCCGGCGAACTTCTTAACGCCAAGGCGCTGTGCGCGGGAGTCGCGACCGTTACGAGTAGAGCCTAAGCCTTTTTTGTGTGCCATTGGTTATCCCTCCCTTAGCCTTAGCCGATGGACTCGATCTGAACACGAGTGAGCTGCTGGCGATGGCCGCGCAGACGCTTGTAGTTCTTGCGCTTCTTGAACTTGAAGATGATAGCCTTCTTGCCCTTGAACTGCTCGACGACGGTAGCAACAACCTTGGTCTCAGCAGCCTTGGCCGGATCGGCCTCAACCTTGTCACCGTCGATCACGCAGATGGTCGGAAGCTCGACCTTCTCGCCCACGGCAACGTCAAGCTTCTCGATGTTGAGCTTGTCACCGACGGCAACCTTGTACTGCTTGCCGCCCGTTTTCACGATTGCGTACATGTTTTCTCCTTGTTGAAATAAACGCTTTTGCGATAACTTAGCAGCGTGACCGTAGCAAGTCGGTGCCTTGCGCACCGTTCAAATGCACAATCTCCGCGTATCATCGCACTTATTTCGCGAATTGCGCCTTGCGAGCGCAACCTTGCAAATACTACCAGAAAGTTAAGCCACATTCAACAGTAATTTTCGAATGAATGCAGGCATTTTCTCTAGTGAGCCTCTGCCCAATTGGATCCGCAGGAAACGTCGACAACCAGCGGAACCCTCAGCTCCACGACGCCCTGCATGACCTCTCGGACCAGCTCAGACAGGCGCTCGACCTCCTCCTCGGGAACGGAGAAGTCAAGTTCGTCGTGAACCTGCAGCATGAGCTTC
>JAFYTB010000139.1 GCA_017559045.1 Eggerthellaceae bacterium
CCGGAATCCAAATACTTCGCGTTTCCCGAAAGCTCGTCATACTGCCACTGCTCCGCAACGCGAACCACGCTGTTTCGAGGCAGGCCGGTGAACAGGTTCCTTCCGAAGTCCATAACGCTTCGAGGCACCGACACCTCGCGAAGCAACGAGCAGCCCGAGAAAGCGCTCGTGCCCAGAAGCCAAACACCACGGGGAACGTCGATGCGCTCGATCGACGAACAGCCCGAGAAAGCGTAACTTTCGATGTAAAGCAGGCTGAGGGGCATCTCTACCAACACCAGGGACGTGCAACCCGAAAAGGCGAGATGCGCAATCTCCTGGACACCCTCGGGAATGACAACCGAGAGCAAAGCCGTGCAGTCACGAAACGCAGCCGAGCCTATTGCCGTCACACCCTCGGAGATGACCACCGATTTCAGGGATCCGTTTCCGCTGAAGGCGCTTTCGGCTATGGCGACCACGGGATATGAGGGGTACGTTCCCACCCTTGCGGGAACGACAATGTCCGCCTCGCTTCCCTGATACCCCTGAATAGTTGCCCAGCCGCCGCTCACCGTGTAGGTAAAGCCCTCGTGAACGGGAAGCCCCCCAAATCCGGCTTCCGGAACATACGACGTCGAAGCCATGGGGTGAACCCTGTAGAACTCCTCGCTGCGGTAGTTTTCAAACCAGAGGTCATCGACCTCCTCGCCGCCTCGCACGTGATCATCGAAATCAGCATCCGATTTCAGGAAGTATCCGTAGCTATTCAGGGCGCTCCCCGCATCCCAAGTAGGATCGACGTTGTAGTACAGACCGTCGATCTGGACGATGTTCCACGCGTGCGAGCCGCCCGCCTCGCCGATGACGATACGGCTGGAAAGACCCGCCTTACCGGCCAGAAGGTCAAACAGAGCCGCATAGCCTTCGCATACCGCCTGGCCATGGACAAGCGCCGCGTAAGCGGTGTACTGGAGGTCCGGCTGGCCCTGAGGCAAGCTCGACGAACCATAAATGACATTAGAGCATACGAAGTCGTATACGGCCTTCGCCTTCTGATAGTCGCTCTTCCCATCGAGGTCGAGCCCGGCGATAAGCTCGTTTGCCTTCTCAAACAGCAAGCGCTGTTGACCTGCGCTCGTCTTATATCGAACATCAAAGATAAACGTTGTGAGATAGCGTCCCGGCTCATCTGCGGGAACCGTGCTGCGCGATGCGTTGACGAGGCCGAGCGAGCAGCGCAGGTAGTCGCCGTGCTCTGGATTGCCGTCTTCCAGAAGCGCGTCTTCCAATAGGTCGATCCAAAGACCGCCAGTAGAACTCCCCGTCTCGAGCGTGATCGAGATGAAGTCTTCGTGCGCAGCCAAGCCCTCCGTAAGCGCACGCACCGCATCATCGTAGGACAGAGGCTCTGAAGCTGCAGCATCTGTCTCATCTGCAGAAAGAAGAGTGAGCTCGCCGACAATTCCGAACAAAACACCTTCGCACTCGTCGCAGCTTGACGCAAGAGCTTTGCTGGGAAGCAGAGCGCAAGAGGCCACCACAAGTACAGCGGCGAGAATCAAAGCAGCGCAAGTGCTCGAAATCCTCCAACCCTCATACGTTGGCGACGCTTTCAGATATCGACTCCTCATGGGAAATCCCCTTCCCGACATCAAACGGCGGCAGCACAATTTTGGCATAAGGGAGGGGTAATCCAAGGCTCAAGATGAGTCAATGAATCGGAAAGAGCTCGCAGTCAAGCGAGGTAGGCGCCGACTACTCACCCGCTAAACGCAACGTTATGTGACGTCAGCCGCCGTGAGGGGAATTCAGTCTGCATAGAAAAGGGAGAGCGATCGCTCGCCCTCCCCATCAGTTAGCCGTCAGTTGCGCACGCGAAACCAACCGCGCTCGCAGCATCCGCCTCGACTACAGAATGTCCCTCATGACCACGGTGAACATCTTGGCGGCTGCGGAGCGCCAGGTCTTGCCCGTCGGGTCCATGGAGAAGGTGCCATCGCCGTTGTTCACACCGCCGATGACGCCGTTGTTGACAGCCCAGTACACGCCATCGCGTGCCCAGGAGGCGATCTTGTCCATACCCAGAATACCCTCGGCCTTAGCGGGGTCCAGCTCGACGCTCGGGACCACACCGCCGTTGGCGTAACGAGCGAGCATCAGGCAGAGCTCCTGACGTGCAACCGGATCGTTCGGACGCACGGTCGTATAGTTCGTGCCTGCATCGCCGGTCATGATGCCGGCATCCTTTGCCCAGTTGATGGCGGCGGTGTAATAGACGCTCGTTTCCTCGTCCCTAAAAGCAGCCATCCATGCATACTTGGCCGGATCGGTAGTCGAGCCGTACTTCTCAATCAGGCTCGGATCCTTCGCGCACTCGGCGCGGTACAGGATGACCGCAACCTGGCCACGCGTGATGTTGTCGTACGGGCCGAAGTAACCAGTGGATGCGTAACCGCTCATGAGGCCCGCGTTCACCACGTAGTCCAACCAACCATCAGACACGTACCAAACCTTAGAAACGCCGCCAGACCTCTCCACTTCCCTCTTTACATCAGGGAAGCCCTTCCACAGATCGGAAGGCTGGGGATCAGGCTCAGGCTCGGGATCAGGCTCGGGTTCGGGAGCCACAGCCTCAAACACGGCCACAAGAGTGCGGTTTGCCGAGGCCGTAAAGGTATAGGCCGCACGCGTGCTCACCTGAACACCATTCTCAGTCCACTTCACAAACTTGTAGCCATCATTGGCAACAGCTGCGACGGTAACGGAAGCGCCCTCATCGTACGTACCGCCGCCGGTCACGAAGCCGCCATCAGCAGGCGATGCGCTCACGGACACAACATAGGTCTCAGGCTCAGGCTCGGGCTGA
>JAFYTB010000140.1 GCA_017559045.1 Eggerthellaceae bacterium
GTCCTGCTTACGGCGCGTCGTGGCAAGAAGATCATCACCATGCGTGAGGTGAGCGAGTCCATGGAGCGCATCATCGCTGGTCCGGAGCGCAAGGGCCGCGTTATGGATGCCAAGACGAAGCGCACCATCGCATATCACGAGAGCGGTCATGCGCTGGTCGGCCATCTTCTGGAAGACGGCGATCCCGTTCACAAGATCTCGGTCATTTCCCGCGGTCGTGCACTGGGCTACACGCTGTCCATCCCCGAGGAGGACAAGGTTCTCAGCACGCTTGGCGAGATGAAGGCCCAGTTGGCTGTCTTCATGGGCGGCCGTGTTGCTGAGGAAATCTTCTGCGACGACATCACCACTGGCGCTAGCAACGACCTTGAGCGCGCTAGCAAGATGGCTCGCGCCATTGTTACCCAGTACGGCATGAGCCCCTTGGGTACGCAGGTGTTTGGCCAGCCCAATCACGAGGTATTCCTGGGTCGCGATTATGGCAACACTCAGGACTACTCGGACGAGACGGCTCGCGCTATCGACGAAGAGGTTTCGAAGATCATGCGCGAGGCTCACGATACGGCTCATCGCATTCTTTCCGAGAATGCCGATCAGATGCATCTGATGGTCGAGGTTCTGCTTGAGCGCGAGACGGTTGAAGGCGAGGCTTGCGAGGCTCTTCTCGACAACAAGTGGGATGAATACCTCGAGCGTGAGGTCGAAATCCAGGCAGCCAAGGATCGCGAAGAGGCTGAGGCGCGTGCGCGCGATGCCGCTATGTTTGGTGAGCCGGTTGAGGGTGCGGTTGCTCTGCCTGCTGAGATCAACGGTGCTGTTGCTGGTGTTGCTGCGGGTTTTGATCCCTATGCGAATCCGTACGGCGTAGCCGAGTTCGTTCAGCCTGTGACTGAGCCCGAGGTCGAAGTCGCTGAGGTTGTTAAGGCTCAGGTCGCTGAGCTCGAGGCTGAGGTTGCTGAAGCTGAGGCCGAGGTGGCTGAGGCCGTCGAGGCTGTCGAAGAGCAGCTTGCGGCCGATGCTGATCAGGAAGATGTCGAGGGCCGTTAATTAATGGCCCTCGTGCTGCTCGATTAGGGCGGCCGTAAACAAAATGATCTGCCCCCATTTCCCGGATAACGGGAGATGGGGGTTTCTTTATGTTCCGTTTGTTATCGCGCTCTTCTGGGAAGTCGGTGTTCTTTCGGGGCGCCCGTGTTGCTCCGAGGCGCTCGTTGTCCTTCCTGCTCGGCGCGTTTTGTGCCGAGATGTCCGCGTCGCGCCTGTTCATGCGCTAGAATGGCTGAGCAGTTTTTGCCCAGAGAAGAGCCTGTTTGGTAAGTGCTTCCTCGAGCGAAAACAAGATTCAGCAGAAACGAAGGTACTCCTATGATTTGGTCTTGCTCCGGCTTTTCCTTTGATACGAAGATGCCCGTGGTCATGGGCATTTTGAACATTACGCCCGATTCTTTCTCGGATGGTGGCGACTACGAAAATCTCGATGCCGCTCTTGCTCATGCACGTGAGATGGTGGCGCAGGGCGCTTCTATTATTGACGTGGGCGGTGAGTCGACTCGCCCTGGTGCGGATCCTGTTTCTCCTGATGAGGAATGGGCTCGCATTGAGCCTGTTGTGAACGCACTCGTTGCCGAGGGCGTTTGCGTGAGCGTGGACACGCGTCATGCTGAGGTGGCGGCCAAGGCTGTGGCTGCCGGCGTTTCTATCATCAACGATGTGTCTGGCTTCTCCGATCCTGCAATGGTCGAGCTTGCACAATCCTGCGATGCCGGCCTTGTGGTCATGCACATGAAGGGCGAGCCTGCGACCATGCAGGACAATCCGACGTACGATGACGTCGTTGCCGAGGTGTGTGATTACTTGCGTCAGCGCGCCGCCGATCTTGAGGCTGCGGGCATTGCTCATGAGCGCATTTGCCTGGATCCGGGTCCTGGTTTTGGCAAGACCCCCAAGCAGACCATCGAGCTTATGCGTAACCTGCATGAGGTTGTCCGTCTGGGCTATCCCGTCATGTGCGCTGCTTCGCGCAAGGGCTATGTTGCTTACGCCTATCGCATTGAGGACGAAGACCCCAAGGCTCGCGATGTCGCAAGTGCTGCTGAGGCGCTGCTCGCTTGCGAACTGGGCGCTTCCGTCGTGCGTACCCACAACGTTGCGAAGACGGCCGAAGGTCTGGCTGATTTGCGCCCCTACGTGCTGCTGGGCATGGGAAGCAACGTGGCTATCATGGCTGAGAAGGATGAGCTTCGTGACGCGAAGATTGCCCAGATCAACTATGCAATCGGACAGCTTTGCATGCTTCCCGATACGCAGATCATCGATATCGCTAGCTTCTATGCAAGCGAGCCTGCCTATTATCTGGAGCAGGACGAGTTTGTGAACACGGTTGTCCTCATGCGAACGGGCATCCCGCCGGTTGAGCTGCTTGATCATCTGCATGGCATCGAGAATATGCTCGGTCGCGTGCGTGAGCGCGAGAACGGTCCGCGCACCATTGACATCGACATTCTGGATTATCAGACCTACACCTATTCGAATGATCGCTTGATCCTTCCGCATCCTCGCGTGAACGAGCGTGACTTCGTGGTGAAGCCGCTGCTCGAGATCCTTCCCGGCCACGTCCTTTCCGATGGAACGAAGGTGGGTGTGATCCCCGAGGCTGAGCGCTGTGGCGCAGCTACGAGGATCTAGCCGAGCGCTGATGGATCTGCGCCTGTCGACATACGAGGAGCTCGAGTCGACGAACCTCGAGGTCAAGCGAGCCATTGAAGCGGGCGAGCCTGAAGGATTTGCTGTTCGTGCTCTCAGGCAGACGGGTGGCTATGGAAGGCAGGGCCGTACCTGGGTAAGTCCCGATGGCGGCCTGTATCTTTCGTTGTTATTGCGCCCCAATGTTTCCGTGGAGAAGCTTCCGACGTTGAGCTTGGTTGCTGGGCTTGCGGTCCGCGAGGCTGTTGCGGCACTGGTTGGCGAAACTTGCGCTGACCAAGTCAAGCTCAAATGGCCCAATGATGTGGTCTTTGACGCCGAACTGTTTGAGCTGGATGCTGTGGCTTCGGAAGGTTCGGGCCTACTCAAGATCGCGGGCATTTCCCTCGAATTGCATCGTGGGGCTGTTTGCCTGGGCGTTGGCGTGAACGTCGCGCGCCCCAGACAGCAGATTGCTGTTGAGGGGAAGAACCGACCGACCTATTTGGGCGATCTTGGTTACGAGGGTGCTGCGGAAGAGGTTGCAGATGCCTTTCTGCGTATCTTCGCTATGCGTTATGACGCATGGTTGACTGATGGTTTTGAGTCAATGCTCGAACCGTACAACGAGCACTCTTATCTGCTAGGTCGTACGGTTCGAGTTTGCGATATGGCCGGAAATGTCCTAGCTGCTGGCGCGGTTAAGGGATCGGATAGCCAAGGACGTCTACTTGTTGATGATGGTACGTGCGTGATGCCTGTTTCTTCTGGCGAAGCGCATGTGCTGTAAGATTTGCTGCTGAGTA
>JAFYTB010000141.1 GCA_017559045.1 Eggerthellaceae bacterium
ATAGTCTACGATGTTGTCGCGAAAAGCACAATTGGAAATATGCTTGAGATACACTGCCGCAGATTCTTCCCCTTGAATATGGTTTGCGCCGCAATTTCGTACAAAATTAAGGTCGGTGATGTCCACGTTGTGTATTGAGCGTCCAAGCTTTGCGTTGGTTCCGTCGGCAAGCACCTCGAAACCATCGCGGCGCGCATGCTGCCATGCGGTCGAGAAAATCAAGCGCTTGCACAGATAGCAGCGATCAGGCGGATTCGCGCAGACCTCGCGCCTGTCTTCGTCGTCAGCGAAGATGTCGAGCTCGATGAGTTCAAAGGGGATGCCCAAACGCTCGATAACGGCACGCGCATCGTCGAGTTCAAATGCGGCTTGGAACGCGGTTTTCACGAGATAGGCCTTCACTTCGCAGCCGGCGAGGTGCGCGGCCGCAAGAAGACACGCGGAGTCGCAGCCTCCGGAAAACGCCACGGCAAATCGACGCTCGCGTGCAAGGAAATCATGCAGGGCTTCGGCGCCTACTGCTTGGCCTGCTGCCCGATTATCTGCCTGTGTCATTGATTCGCCTCATTGCGCAGTTTCTCCTGATCGAGCATGCCGAGCGAATCGGCGACGCCAATCATGTTGAGCTGCCAGCTGGAAACATTGCACGCCGTTGCCGGGAAGTCGATAAGCGCATCAATCGCGAGAACAATGCCCATAACCTCAACCGGAATGCCCAGCTGCGTGAAAGCGAGGGTGTAAGCCATCATCGCGCCGCCAGGAACGGGCGGAACCGAGATGGAGATCAGGAAGTTCGTGATGATCGCCATGACGAGGAATGCCGGGGTGATCGGAATGCCATACAAGTGCGCGAAGGTCAGCTCCATGCTCGTGAAAATCGCGATATCAGCGGGGCTGAACAGCACCTGGCCCAGCGATATTCCGAACTCCGAAAGCTTCTTCTCGATGCCGAACTTCTTAGTTGCATCGCGGACGTTCGTGCCGAAAGCCGCTGCCGAAGAAGCCGTGGTGAGCGCAATGGTAAGCGCGGGCAGCGTCTTTTTGAAAAGCAGGATGGGGGAGACCTTCTTCATGGCGGCAATGCGCAGAAGGTTGGCAAGGTAGAAGGCCGCGAGCAGCAGGGCGATCAGCGCGATCGTCCTCCACGAGCCCAGAAGGGCGCTTAAGTTACCGTTGGAAATCATGCCTGCGAAGAGAACGAAAATCAGGAAAGGCAGCATGGACGAGAGGCTTGTCATGATGGTCTGCACGATCGAGCTGAACTGCTCCACGAGGCTGAACACGCCGCTTACTCGGGAAGACAGGGTCAGCATGGCGAGTCCGATCATGACGGAAATGAAGATGAGCTGCAGGGTGTTTCCCGTAACGAAGGGCTCGAAGAGGCTCGAGGGAACGATGTCGTAAATCAGATCGAGGATTTGCGAGAAGTTCGACACGCCGCCGCTGCCCCATTGCACGGTGTAGAACATGCTTCCCAGAGCGACCATGAAAACGGAAATGAGCGCCGCGTGGAGAAGGATGGTCTTGATGGTTTTGCTGCCGATCTTTCCGAGGGTTTGCATGTTGCCCATCGAGCAGATGCTTCCAAGAACGGAGAAGAAGATGAGCGGCACCGAAACGGCCGAGATGAGACCCATGAACGCGTCGGTTACGGGCGTGAGGACGTAGTCGTTTGCGCCCATCCGAATTTCGTTGGGAAGAAGGCTGAGAAGTGCGCCGGCGACGATGGCAAGCGCGATCGCAACGACCATCTTGACCGTGCCGGAAAGGGGCTTCTTCTTGGGGGTGAAGATGACGTGGTTCTTGCCGCCCTTGTAGCTCCAGGTGGGAGCGAGGCCCATGCCGGCAAGAAGGCCTCGGATCACGTCGTCTTCGTCGCCTTCTTTGTCGAGTGCGTCGAAGGATTCCCCTGCGACGATGAGCTCGACTTTGATGGAGGACAGGCGCTTGGAGAACTTGACCTTAAAATTGGCGTCTTCGCCGAGCTTTTCTTGGTAATTCAGCAGCGCTTCTTCGAAGGTGAGCTGCGTGCGAAGGGCCTCGCGTCTTTCGACGTCGGCGGACGCGAGAAACTTCTCGACCTCCTCGCATGCGAGAGCGATGTCGTTGTTGGAAAAGCTGTATTGCTCCAAATCAGCACCTTGCCTTTGGCGTAAACCCGCGCAAGTGAAGCCGCGGGGGAAAGACTGGTGTCTATTTTAAGCGTTAGTGCGCTGTCCGATCCTCGTGTTCAGATACTCCCTCAGCTTGGGGTCGGTAGCGTACACGTAGCAGCCCCTCATTCCGCGAGTCATAAGGGTGCGGTAGGTGTTTTTGATGATCTCGTCGGCAAGCTGGCGCGCGCCTTCGGGATCGATCTTCTCCATCGTCTTTAGACCCTTGATTGAGTTGTCTGTCCTTGCGCGCTTCTTGTAGTCGGTGATTAGCTGGCCGTTTTCGAAGCGCAGGTCGTCGCCGATGATCACGCCGACATATTCAAACTCAAGGCCTTGCGTGGTGTGGATGCAGCCCGCTTCGTTGATGGATGTCGGGCTGAGCGCGAAGGCTTCGTCTCCCTCGAGATTCCAGCTGATTTCGAAATCCTCGATCTTGATGTCGTGAACATCGGTGCTGGAGCGACCAGCTTTGGGCCAGTCCCAGCAATAACCCGCAAGGATTCTCGACTTGTTGGTTTCTTTGTTGCGTTCGATGACTGCTTCGCGCATTTCTTCTGGGGTATCGAGAACAACGAACTCGTAGTCGATATCTTCGATGTCGTAGTTCGCCGTGCTTCTGATCTCAAGGATGTCGTCAAGCCATGCGAGGTAGCCGTCCGAGCCGTTGCAGCGGAATTGGGAGGCAAGCTCCTCCTCGTATACGCTTGCGCCGGCTTTGGCGGCCCAACGCTTGATTTCGCCAACGCTTCCGATGTCCTTTACCGTGACGCGCTGGCTTTCGTCTATGAAGAAGACGCTTAAACGCGATGCTTGAATGATTTCATAAATCTGATTGACGCCCAAGTTCGAGAAAAGGCCTGATTTTTCATTCAGCCGATGGGCTTCGTCGGCTAGTACGACACCGATAGCATTCTTGGGCGCATCGACATAGGAGCCTGAGCCCTTAAACATGTTGTCGATGCAGCTTTTGGTTCGATGGCCCTTGAGCTTTTTCTTGTAGACGTCGCGCGGGGCGCTGTTCTTGGAGCAATATTGGGTAAAGATGCCCTCTTGAGTTAGTCTTGCCAGCAGGTTAATGACGATAACGGTCTTGCCAGTGCCAGGTCCGCCCTGTGCGATGAGGACGCGCTTCTTGCCGTCTTTTTCGCATAGGCGGGAGAGCTCCATAACGCGCTCAAATACAACCTTTTGATCGTCAATAAGGTTGAATTCGGGATTGTCTTCCAACATGCCGACAATTGCATCTTGCAGGCTTTTCGATGGTTTGATTCGTCCGTTGTCAATCTCGTAGAGGATCTCGCCGTTGTCGCCCGTTTTCAGGGCGCGTTTGATGTAGTCACGAAGCTGCTTGGTGTTTCCCATGGTGAAGGCGGGAGCGTCGGCGAGGTAATCTTCGTAGATGGGGTCATCGAGAGGATCGTTGGTCGATCTTAGGTAGTTGTGCAGGTATGCGCATGGCCAGAGGCGGACGTCTTGATGCTGTGCATACTCGTTGTAGCAGCGGATCATCTCGGCGTACGTCCAAGCTTGGTAGGAGGGGTGGACGACTCGTCTGTTGGCACCGCCCGTGAATGTTTCAACCAGGCCGTCGAGGCCTTCGACCTTCTTCAGGCTTTCCCATTGTTTGAGTTCGACGATCACGACGTTCGCCTTGCTGTCTTCGCCGTAGCCGGATATGAGGAAGTCGACGCGCTTTGCCGTATTTGGCAGGTTGTACTCGATAGCTACGCCGGAATCATCTGGGATCTCGCGATCGTTGAGTATCATGTACATCTGCTTGAGGGAGTTTACCCATGAGCGAAACTCGGCATCGCCGGTCGTTCGGTGCATCTTCTTGAGAATGCTGTCGCGAATGGTGTAGGCAATGGAGTCGTTCTCCACCTCGTTCATGAAGTCTACCTTGCTGCCGTTGTAGATGATCATGGGTTGCCTCCGCATCCTCGAGTTCGGGATAAGGTGATTTTACAGCACTGGAGGAGAGGGTGCTCTTGGGCGTGTTGTATCGGGTTTTGCGCCATTCGATGATTTGCGTATTTTGGAAGCGAAGGACCTTAGTTCCTCAGCTGCTCGATGCCGGAAGGGTGCTTTCTGGGATTTGAAGTCTCATTAATCTCCCAATGCATCCAGGAGGTCATGGAGCTCTCGTCGGCTGTGAACGTTGAGCTTCGCGTACAGCGCCTTTACGTAGCCCTGCACGGTGTTGCGGGAGAGATGTAGCGTCTCTCCGATAAAAGCGACGTCTCTACCGCGCGCCAAAAGCTTTAAGACGTCGGTCTCGCGTCCGGTGAGGCCGTACTTTTCGGCAAGTTCCGCTGCGACGTCTTTTTCGGCCGGCGCATGAGCGTCGAGGCTCTTGGGGTCAGAGTCGAGCTCGTCATTGTTGCGGCCGATTCCGGAGATGACTTCATCAGGCGAAAACTCGACACCCTCGATGCGCTTTTTTGTCATGCCGAAAGCAAAGACGACGATACCCAGTGCATATGCGCTGATGACGGCAAGCGCCGTGACTCTGATGAAGAAGTCGCCTTCGATAACGTTTCCCAAAAGAAGACCAAGTCCGAGGCCCAAAAGCAGCACGATGCGCTCGGCGCTGCATACGATGGCGGCAAACACGTACAGGGAAACCCCGTGCTTTTTGCAGGATCTTACGTAGCAGTAGACAGCGGTAATCGCGACGAAATGGTAGGAGGCGCTCAGTGCGGTGCTCAAAGCGGATCCGTGCGAGCCGCCAATAAAGGGAAGCAGCAGAAGCGCTGCGATAACAGCCGGAATCACAAAGGAAAACAGCATCGAAGAGCTGGGAGTGCTCGAAGTCATGGCAATGACGGCTAGGAACGCCATGGCGCAGATGGTCATGCCCGAAATGGGGAGCATGGTGGAGATGGACAGCGCATCGACGTTTGTGTACGCGAACATGTTGACCATACCCACGATGGCTTCGGAGACGAAGAATGCCAGCAGGATGGGGAAGTTCTCGGACAGGCATGCGCGCAGGTTTCCCTGTCCGATCGGTTCCTTGCAGCCGGCGTCAAGGCTGACGTTCGGCATGCCCGTGCCTGCTCTGCGCAAATCTTTGCGGCAGAAGGCGATGAGGCGCTCTGCGAAGACGAGCAATATGGCGCATGCCAAAGTTGCCCACAGGGGAGAGATGTCCTGTAGGGTGGAGGAGACGGCCGCCGCAGCAAGGGAGCCCATGGCAAGGTAGAGCGCAATGGTGGCAGGCGACTTTTCTTCCGCCAGGAGCTCAACCAAGCTCAGCGAAATTAGATTCGTGCAGATGCCCCAAATGGCCCCTGTGACAAAGAACACGCTTTCACTGGGAAAGAGGTTGCGCGCGCCGAGGATCGCGCATAAATGCACCGCAACCAAGATTGCCGCGGGGGCGAACACGGGTAGGGAGAAGCGAGGGATTCTCGATTTTAATGCGAGAAACAAAATGATGGCGCTGCTTACCAGGATGCCGACAGAGGAGCCAAGCTGAAACAGCGGGCTGGTGATGTAGGCCATGCTGTCCTGCGGAGCGCCAAAGGCCGTGGTGTAGCTGTGAAGGGAGGCGGACTTCGCGAGAATCCAAGCGCAGAGCAGGCACATGCTTCGGTCGGGCCTGATCGCTTTTCTTACGCGCTCGGAGACGCCCATTGTTTCGTCCCTCTCTTCCGCAGAAAATACCTTGCGTCTTAAGGCGACAAAAGACCTGTTCAAAGACTTATACCCCCAATTATAGGGGGTGTCTAAAACCGCAAAGCACCTATTGGTTGGCTGTCGCCTTGAGCAGGGATTATATAGGATTTCCCTAGCTTGTGACGCAAGCGAAGGCAAGAAGGGCTCGCCTAACGGGATCGCGAAAGCGGCTTGGCGAGCGAAAATCGGAAGGGGAAACCATGGAGACCTCGAGACGTGATTTTCTGAAGCTTGGCGGAATGGCCGTTATCGCCGCTGGAGCTGCCGGCATGGTTGGCTGCGGCTCGCAGTCCAATGCCGATGCTGAGGCCGCGGTTGAGGGCTATGTCGTCGGCGCTGGCGACATCAGCTGGGTCGATGAGGCCGACGTCATCATCGTCGGTACGGGCATCACCGGTCTGAGTGCAGCTATCGCACCCATCAAGGCTGGCAAGAAGGTCGTCGTTCTGGAGAAGCGTCCCTCCTAGGGCGGCGAGAGCGTCATGTCCTGCGGCTTCTTC
>JAFYTB010000142.1 GCA_017559045.1 Eggerthellaceae bacterium
AGCGGCTCGGCGCTCCTCACCGCGCTCGTCCGCGAGAAGCTGATGGGCACATGGCTCGCTGCGGCCGGCATGCGCGCGGAGGATCTCGACGAGGCGCAGCGCATCGACGTCGACATCATATTCGGGGGCATCGTGGCCGCCATGGGCGATCCTCTCATTCAGCCCGACGCGACCTTCATCGCCCAGACCATGGCCCGTCCGCTCGGGCGGGCCATGGTCACCACGCTGTCGGGATTCGCTTCTAAGTAAGCTGAGCTCAAGGAGGGGGAATGGTTTCCGGGAAAATGACTACTGGCAGCCGCGCGCTAGCCGAGCGCGTGCGCGCGAAAGCGGCGGAGCTCGGCTTTTGCAAGTGCGGGTTCACGACCATGGACGACCTCCCGCGCGTGTCCGAGGAAGCCTCCCGGCGAAGATATCCCGACTTCTTCCAGCAGATGGTCGAGCGCGGGTCGCATCCTCGAGAGCTGTACCCGGCTGGCCGCTCGATAATCGTGCTGGCTTACGACTTCTCCCGCATCCGCTTCCCCGAGAAGCTGACTCCCCACATCGCGCGCACGTACCTATCGCGAACGTACTTTCCGCTGGCGGGCTCTCCCATGCGCGACAGGCTCGACGCGTTCGAGGCGTTCCTGGAAGAAGAAGGCATCGCCTTCGAGCCGGACCGCAACGCCCTCATGATGCGCCCTGCCGCGCTGCGCGCCGGCGTCATCACGTTCGGGCGCAACAACTTCGCCTACGTCGACGGCGTCGGATCCCTCGTCACGCTGTACGGCTACCTGGTGGACGCCGAGCTACCGCCCGACGAACCCTCGCCCGACTGCGCGTGCCCGCCTGGTTGCCACACCTGCATTGACGCATGCCCCACGGGCGCCCTGAAAGCGGCTTTCGACCTCGACCTCGAAAAGTGCATCTTATGGGACAACGCCATCTGCCCGCGGCGCGGCACTGGCCCCGAGATTCCCGAGGAGCGCCGCGACCCCATCGGCGAGCACGTGCACGGCTGCGACGCCTGCCAAGAAGCCTGCCCGCGCAACCAGACCGCCCTCGACCCCGCACACGCCACGGAGACCGACCCCGTGCTTGAGCGCATCGCCCTAGAGTTCTCATTGGAGTCACTGCTGCACATGCCGGACGGCTTCTACGACGAATGCGTGCAGCCCATCATGTACAACTACGTACGAGACCCTGCCGTCTTCCAGCGCAACGCGGCCGTCGCCATGGGCAACTCGGGGGACCCGCGCTACATCCCGCATCTCGAATCTGAGCTCGACAACCCCGACGACGCTGTGCGCTCGCATGCGAGATGGGCGATCGGCAGACTCTCGTAAACGCAAGCAGAAGGAGCCATAAAACCATCCTGTGGCTCAATGGAGCGAATTGTTGGCAGATTGGCTTGTGGCGGCGCTCACGTTCTCGCCCATGATGCGACTGCCTAACGATAGGTCTATTGATGCTTTCGCCGCCTGCTCCATCTGCAGCCTCCGCGGCACGTGGTACGTCCTGCCATCCTTCACGAATACCGCACCGGTTTGCTTGAAGTGGAACGGCACGCGGCACCTCATGCACTGTTCCCTCGTGTCGATGACCCATTCGTAACGGCAGGGCCTCGCGCCGGGGCCTGACTCGCCTCCGCAGGTGACCTGCCCGACCTTTCCCGACCGCAGGTACCGCTCGATGTCGATCCGCTCGAGCATGGGCTCGTGTATGACCTCCCTGTGGCGAATCGGGAGCCCGAGCATCAGCGGGATCCTCTCGTCCGCGGTACGCTGGTCCTCGCATGTCGAGCAGATGGTGACGTTGTCGTAGCCTGTGCCCCAATCCGGAGGCAGGCCGGCTTCGAAGCGGTGGATCCTCTTCGTGATGATGTAGAAGCGGAGGTCGGGCCTGGCCCGGATGAACTCCCAGGCCTCCTCCCGCCACTCGTCAGCTTCCTCGACGAAGAAGTCCGAGGTCATGCAGGTGTAGACGTAGCTGGCATCCTTCAGTTTGTAATCCCCTTGGCGCGACCGCTGAACGGGGAGCCTGAACGACGCGGTCTTCGCGACGACGGAGCTGTCCTTGCCGAACTCGGCGTCCCTCCTGTACATGTAGCAGTTCGCGCAGCCGGGACTCACCTTGTGGCAGCCGTGCCAGGGGTTCCAGATGGCCATTCGCGCCTCACAGCCCCCTGCCGAGACGGTAGGCCTCGTCAGGATACGTGCTCGCAGCCGTCATCGACGGGGTGCCGCAGCCGTAACCGTAA
>JAFYTB010000143.1 GCA_017559045.1 Eggerthellaceae bacterium
ATTCGGGAGGAATGTCTCGCGTCATGATTCGCGCCATGTCGTATGCAAGCCGCCGCTCGCCTTTGTCCTTGAAAGCCGATACGATTCGTTTTGCCTCTTCGTCGTACGAAATGGCGCTGACTGCGCGCGCGTAAGGCAGCTTTTCGCGAGAAGCTGCATTCAGCATGGTCGTATTGCATTCGCAGCATTGTTGCATGCCGAAGGGGGCTCCGCAAAGAGGGCACGCTTGGTTCCAATCGATGTAAGGTAACTGCTGTTCGCATGCTTCGCATAGCGTTGCGCCTGGCCTGTCGCAGGAGGCGCACCGTGTTGGCCAAAGGGCTTCAGCGAATATTTCGGCTGATACTTTGACGTAGGGGAGCGCCGCGTTTCCCATTGCACGCGTCGTCTCGTTGATGCTGTTGAGGATGTGGGCTTTCATGCTCTGATCTTAGGCACACAAGCCGCATGTCTCCTTGCGGCGATCTTGCATGTGAGCCGTTTGGGATTCAAACAGTTGTCATTCTGGGATCCTCGAATCCTGCAAGGTCTGCTTGTCGGCCCATATCGCTTTGCCATCGGATGGGGCGACGTCTCGAATTGGCTTTTCGCAAGATCTGTTGAATAAGAAAATCCTAGGTCGTCATGGCGATAATTGGTACAATGATAAATTGCTTCTTTCGAGTCTGTAGTTGCGGGATGTTCGCGCATCCTCAGTCCATGGCAGATGCGGTCGAAAGGATCCACGTAAGCAGCCTCGCGTTGTGAGCATGGCGTATCCTAGAGGTAAGTCGCACCGTCCGATTCTCTTACTTTTCCATGGCAAGTGACCATGGCGGACGAGAGGGTGATGAGCGCAAGCGAAAACCCCGGTGCGCGGGTGTGGGGGCAAAGACTAGGTCAGTCGAGGGAAGCTACTATTGTCTGGATTATGGAGGAATGTGTGGTTAAGCGTTTTCGAATAGCCGTATGTCTCTGCGCTGCTTTTGTCCTGTGCTTTGCACTGGCGGGATGCGATTCCCAGAAAGAAACCTACGTGCCCGCTTCTAAGAGCCCGGCCGTAGCGAGCCCCGTTATCGGCGAAGACGGCGTTCTTCGTGTTGGCGTGAATACGGGCAATCCGCCGCTTGCTGGTTTGGGTACCGATAAGATCATCGGTATCGATGTTGATATTGCTGCAGCTATCGCTGATGAGCTCGGCCTTAAGCTTGATGTCGTCGATGTGGGCAGTGACCCCGCTGCTGCACTTGCAGACGGCACGGTGGACATTGTTATGGGCATCGATATCTCCGAGGCTGACGGTAGCTTCTGGCTTACTGGTTCTTATCTGCCTACCGCAGTGGCTATCTTCTCGAGCCAGGACGGCGTTGGCGTTCCCGTTCCGGGTGACGGCTCTACGTTTGCGGCTCAGGTTTCCAGCAAGAGTGCATGGGCGGTTGGAAACGAGTTCGGTCTCGAGGCTCTGAACTCCAAGGCTACCCTGACTGATGCATTCGTCGCACTCGGTGCTGGTGAGGTTCTCTATGCTGCATCCGATGCGATTATTGGTCTCTATGCGGCATACAGCGAGGGTATTTCCGTGAACATCGTTGCCCTGATGACTCAGCCCTCTGGTTACGCTGTTGGCGTCTCCAACGTTAATGCCGAGCTTCAGGCTCTGATCGGCGAGGTGGTTGCTAAACTCTCGAGCAACGGCGTTATCGATGTCATCGAGAAGAAGTGGCTCGGAACTGCAGTTGACCTTGCTACTGTTTCCATGATTGGCGAGGCTGCTGCTCCTGAGGCAGATGTTGAGGCTGACGTTGACTCTGACGAGACGCCCGACAAGGATGCTGACGAGGAGAACTCCGAGGAAGCATAAGCTTCGTCCCTCGAACATATTGAACATTGAATGGGCGCTGCAAGGCGCCCATTTTTTTGCAAGAAGTCTGCGTATGAAAAAAGCCCGCATAGCGGGCTTTTCGTTTGCTGGAAAGTTTTCCTTAGTTGAGGAAGTCCTCGAGGATCTCCTGCTCGGCTTCCTCGCTGGTGAGACCGAGGGTCATGAGCTTCGTGATCTGATCGCCAGCGATCTTGCCGATTGCTGCTTCGTGGACGAGCATGGCATCTTCGTGAGCGGCCTCGATACCGGGGATGGCCTTAACCTTTGCGTTGCCCATGAGGATGGCGTCGCACTCGACGTGGCCGCGGCATGCTGCGTTGCCGGTGACGAGCGGGTTGAAGATCTGCACGGAATCGTCCTGCGCAACGCTTCGAGAGATGACGCGCACGGAGGAATCTTCGCCGTTGAGCTGCACGTTCATATTGGAAACGGCTACCTGCTTGTCGTGGGTGAGGAGCTTCTCGATAAGAACAAGCTTAGCGCCCTTGCCGAGCTCGGCGTTGGTGTCGCGCGTGGTGGAGGTGACGCCGCGAAGCTGCACCATTTCCATCTCGCAGGAAGAACCCTCTTCCATGTAGACATTGGTGACGGGGTTGAGGATGCGCTCGCCCGTGCCTTCGCCCTGGCCGTAGTGCTTCTCGATGTACTGAATGCGGGAGTTCTTGCCGCAGTAGAAGCTATGAATGCCGTCATGCTCAGATGCCTCGTGGCTGTCGTTGTGAATGCCGCAGCCAGCGATAATCTTGACGTCGCAATCCTCGCCAATGTAGAAGGTGTTGTAGACGACATCCTTCAGGCCAGACTGGGTGACGATGACCGGGATGTAGATGGTCTCGCCCTTGGTGCCAGGCTTGATGCGGATATCGATGCCGGGGTTATCGGTCTTGGTTTCGATATCAATGAAGGCGGAAGAGGAGCGACGGAGCAGCTCGCCATCCTTGCGGATGTTGAATGCGCCCTTGGGCATGCCGTGCAGTCCTGCAATCTCAGCCAACAGGCTCTCATCGATGGGGGAAAGATCAACTGCCATAGTTGCCTCCTAGTATGAATGCGTGTAGCGCGAAGCTAGCACGTAGTGGGGATCTCGGTCAGGTGAAGAACGGTGGGCTGGGTGAAGGGGCAGTCGCCGATGCCCTTAGCGGCAAAGCCAAGCTTGGGCATGAGATCGGCGGGGGTGCCGGTTTCGGCAACCTTGCCATTGCGCAGAAGCACGATCTCGTCAGCCAGCTGAATGATGCGTTCCTGATGAGAGATGATCACGATGGAGCGACCATCGCGAGCCTCGTGGATGTCGCGGAAGGTCTCGGTGAGTCGGTCGAAGCTCCAGAGGTCGATACCGGCCTCGGGCTCGTCGTAGATGGCGAGCTTCGGGTCGCGAGCCAGGATGGTGGCGATCTCGATGCGCTTCACCTCGCCGCCGGAAAGGCTCTTGTCGACTTCGCGGGTGAGGTAGCTTGCCGAGCAGAGGCCGACCTTCTGGAGGTACTCATTGCATGCAAGCATGGGTAGCTTGCGACCAGCTGCGATGTCGAGCAGCTTCTTGACCTTCATGCCCTTGAAGCGAGCCGGCTGCTGGAAGCCGTAGCCGATGCCCAGCTGGGCGCGCTCGGTGATGGGCATGTTGGTGATGTCCTGGCCGTTGAAGAGGATCTGGCCACTGGTGGGCTGCTCGATGCCCATGATGAGCTTAGCGAGAGTGGACTTGCCACCGCCGTTGGGTCCGGTGATGACGGTAAAGCGGTCGTCCTCGATGGTGAGCGACAGGTCATCGATGATGCGCTTGATCTCACCGTCTTTGCCCGTGGGGACCTCGAATACGATGTTTCTCAGTTCCAGCATGGTGGATTTCTCCGATCGTGTATGTGCAGCGCGAGCCATATGGCTCTATGCATGGATTCTCGTCTTGGAATCGTATTTTGCGTGCGCTGCTTTGCTCATGTTTCGTGTCTCATTGTATCCCAAAACGGCGTTTGTCTACGCCGAATCAGGTGCTAGTTTGCTTCATTTCCGTAAATGGTACAAAAACAGTAGCATTTAGGTAGAAAACCCCGTTAGTCAAGCATGTTGATGACGTTGAAGTCCTGCTTTGCGCTGCGGATGATCTCCTCGTTACCGAAGGTGCAAATGAGATTCTTGCTGGTGGTCTGCGTGACCAGCGAGGAGAATTCCCTTACGGCATCGGTCGTGGTGAGAAGAATCTCGTCGCGAACCTTCTTTCGCATCTCGGGGGTGTAGCCGCTGAGGAATTGGCCATCCTGTCGGCGCACCAGTTCGCGCGTCTTCTGCGGTGCGTCGAAGCTTGCCGTCGTGCTGACCACGTAGCCGCACATCTCGCTTTCGCTCGGATCGAAATCGGCAAGCCAAGAGCCTGCCTCCTTGAAGCGGGCGATGGTCTCGTCGATATGCGGATCGCGATAGGAGTAGAAGCGGGTGCTGCCCGGACGCGTCGTCTGGAATCCGCATCCGTAGGCACCGCCCTTAACGCGCACCTCGTTCCAGAGGTAATCGTAGGAGAGGGCACGCGATGCAACGAGCCAGCTGCCCGAGTATTCAGTTTCGGTGAGCAGTCGGCGGTCGTATCCCATGGCGGTGTACGTGACGTCGGAGGGCACGATGAATGCCTCGTTCTTCGGGGTGGGCTCGGGAATTACGAGTTTCGCTTCTTCGGTGCTCGTGCGGGAGACGAGCGGATTGGCGGCCCAGAAGCGCTCGAGGGCCTCGTCGCTGCCCGACCAGCTGAGAATGCAATTGTCATCGGTGAAGATGGCGGCTGCCAGGTCGGTGATTTTGCGCACGAGCTCGTCTGCGCGTTCGTCCCAAGAGGCGAGCAGATCCTTGAGGAACAGATAGAAGCCCATGCCGGCCATTTGCTCACGCAGGACTGCGGCGGGCAGGTAATAGGATGCGACTCGAGCCATTGCCGCGCTGTGGCCGGCTGCGGCGCATCCCTGCTCGATTGCAACCTTTTTCTGCACAAGTGCGTCGTGGATCTTTCCCTTGTTGGAGTAGCTGGTCTCAGTGATGATTTCGCGAACGAGCCAAGCGAGATACTCGACGTTGTCGTCGAGAGCCGACGTGCTGATCACGAGCTTCGGCGAGAGGACCTCGCGATCGAAGGCGTTCTCGTGAACCTCCATGAAGGACGAGAAGTTGCCAAGCTTGCCTTGGATGAGAGTGTCAAGCTTGGATGCGGACCAACGAGGCGTGTCGAGCTTGCCGAGGACCATGGTCATGATGCTGACGTAGGGGATGTCCTCAAAGGCAACGCGGGAAAGGTCGAAGTAGCGGTATGCATACGCAATGCCGTGCTTTTGGGCTGCGTGGCGCAGAAGCGGCAGGGGGTAGCTGTCCTCGAGGCGGTATTCCGGCTCATCGGGAGCGTCTCCGATGTCGGAGATGGCAAGTTGCGGAAGCTTTGCGAGATCTTCTGCGGTGTCGGGCGCTTCCTGTGCGGCGCGCAGCTTCTCGACATCGCGCTCCACGGCGTCGAAATCCTCCTTGGTCATGCTGGCGGCCTTTTCGGCAAGCAATCTCATCGATTCGCAGGTATCGTTGCATTCAACGGGAAGCAGCTCGACTTCTGCGAAATGGTCGCTTTCAAGAATCAGGTCGCGCAGCAGCTGCTCGAAGTATCCTTCTTCGATCTTGCCGCGAAGGCTGGTGAAGATGTCGTCGTAGCGCAGGTATGCGGTGGGAAGCGTGTCGTCGTAGAGCCAGCCGCTCATGCTGGTCATTGCATGAAGGACGCCATCGGCGTAGCCGAAGTTAGCTTCCCTCATTACGAACTCCGCGTGAGAGAGGGCGGCTTCGAGCAGTTCGTGATCAAGCTTGCCGTCGGCGAGCTTGGCGACCTCGTCCAAAACCACCTTCTTGAACTCGTCAACCTGACGGTCGCGAAGACCCTTCAGCTGGATGACGGCGAAGGGCTGAAGCAGTGCGTCGGCGATGAATGCCGAAGCATCCGAAGCGAGTTCAGCGTCGAGCAGGGCTCTCTTCAAGGGGGCTTCATTGGAGCCCATGATGGCATCGAGCAGGATGTCGGCGGCGATGATGCGCTCGCGTTCCCTTGCGTGTCCGATGACGAAGCCAAGGGCGCATGCGGCGTTTTCGGGCGAGGTGACCATGGTCTTTACGACATTGGGTGCAACGACCGGCTCCTGTGCCTCGAGCGGATTGATGTTGAGCGGACCGCGCTCTGCGCTTGCGAGCGGCGCGAGGTACTGCTCGTTGAGGAAGCCGAGGAAGAGATCAGGGTCAAGGTCGCCGTACAGCGTGATGTAGCTGTTGTCGGGACGATAGTGACGAGCATGATGATCGAGGAATCCCTCATAGGTAAGCATGGGGATTGCTTCCGGCGTTCCGCCCGACTCGAATCGATAGGTGGTGTTGGGGAAGAGGGCGGCAGACAGGGTGTCATAGAGCACGGAGTCCGGCTCGGAGAGGGCGCCCTTCATCTCGTTATAGACAACACCGTTATAAATAAGCTCGGGTTTGGCGTCTTCGCCACCCTCGAAAGCCTCGTCATCGATCTCGTAGTGCCATCCCTCCTGCTCGAAGATGGTGCGCTTCTCGTAGATGGCAGGGTTGAACACTGCGTCGAGGTAGACATCCATGAGGTTCAGAAGATCCTGCGCGTTGGTGCTTGCGACGGGATACATGGTCTTGTCCGGGAAAGTCATAGCGTTCAGGAAGGTCTGCATCGAGCTCTTCAGCAGATTAACGAACGGCTCTTTGACGGGAAACTTGCTCGAACCGCACAGGACCGAGTGCTCGAGAATATGGAATACGCCCGTGTCGTCGGCGGCGGGGGTCTTGAACGTAATGGCGAAAGCCTTGTTCGGATCGTTGTTGGCGAGGTAGAGCAGCTTGGCGCCGCTTGCTTCGTGCGTCATCACATACGCTTGGCCTTCAATTTCGGGAATGCTCTCGGTGGAGACGATCGAGAAGCCGTGAGATTGCGAGATTTCGTGAAGTTCGACCATATGAAGCCTTTCGTTGCGTGGTGGCTCTGTGTGTTACGGCAATTGTACTCTTAGCTGGGTTATGAGGTCGGGGTATAATCCTCCCGTGTGATAAATGCATCTAAAGAGAGGGTTAGCCTCATGGCTGAAGAGAAGAAGTACTCTTTTATTACGGTTGAGACCGACGACGATGACGATATTGTGATCCAGGCTGGATCTCCTGTTGAGCCTGCGCCGGTGGTTGAGCCTTGCCTTTCCGCGCAGCCTGCGTCTGCTCCGATCGAGTCCGAGCCTGTTGAGTCTGCAGCCGTTGAGCCTGAGGCCGTCGAGGCTTCCGATGATTCCGCTTCCGATGTCGCTCCTTCTTCTCAGGAAGAGGCTCCTGAGACTTTTGCGGCACCGGCAGCCCCGAAGAAGGCGAAGAGCGGATATCGTGAGACGACGCTCGAGGATCTCGACGCTGCCCCCATGGGCACCACGCAGAAGGTCGTTATTGCGGCTGCGGTCATCGCGGTTATTGCCTTTATCGCCTGGTACGTGCTTTTTTAGCCCTGAATAATCAGCTGTAATTAGAAAAGGAACAAGCCATGCCCGAACGCAGCGAAAATGAAACATATCGCGGTAGGCACAATCGTATCGAAGAAGACGGAAACGCCATTGGTCTAACTGAGGCGTTCGATCCCATTAATGATTATCTTGATGGGGGAGACTCCTTTGAGGAGGATCGCCCGTTTGACGATGCCCTTGAGTTTGAAGATGCAAGCAAAGAAGATTCTTTCGTCGACGAGGAAGACGAAGAGGACGAGCTGCCTGTGAAGCGCGGCCGTCATGCTCGTCACGCTAAGGTTGAGGTCGAGTTTGACGATGCCGACGACGAAGAGGATGCCTTTGCTGGTCTCGGTGTTATCGGTGCTGCGGCTGAATTCGAAGAGGTGGATGCCTCCGAGGGCTCCCAGCAGCAGTCTGGTAAGAAGCGTCGCAAGCATGCGGCCGACGAGCTGCCTCGCTACATGAAGAAATCGCGCCGTATGCGCAACATTCTTATTGCTGCCATCGTTGCACTCATCTTGCTCGCTTCTGCGGGTGCCTTCTTTGCATGGCAGCTGTTCGAAACGGCTCAGCATGCTGCCGAAGAGCAGGCCGGATCGCAGTCCGGTGAGACGATCATCGAGTCCGAGGCGACCGACAATGCTTCGTCTGTTTCCGCCAAGAAGGTTTCCGCACCTAATCTGGTTGCACTTCTCGATATGACGGAGGAAGCTGCGCTTGCCCAGCTCGGTGAGGGCGCAAACGTTTCGTCTCGTACTGAGTTCAACGCAGAGGGCTCGCGTGTGAAAGAGGACGAAGAGGTCGCTTATACCGAGCTGACGGTCTCCCTTACTGCCGATGCGAGCGACCCGCGCCTTGGCTATCCTTCTGTCTATCTTGTCGTAGATGCTCAGGGTAAGGTTGTGCAGGCTGGTTATTCGACCACTACTACGCTTCTTGGTTTTGGCTCCCAGAGCTTCGAGGATGTCGTCAAGAATGGCCGCATTGTCGAAACCACTCTCCAGGAGGCAGGCGTGAGCGTTGCCGCAGGCGATGTGAAGCTTCCTGCTGACAAGGCGACTTACACCACCTACGCCGAAGATGGCACTACGCTTGTGAAGGAGTACTGCTCTTTTGAGGGCAAGGCTGATGCCGGGGAAGACCAGATCGTTTGGTCGGCAGCGCTGTCGTATGATTACGCAATGTCTAATGCCACCGGCAACCTGGGTGATACGGTGCGTGTCATCTACCTGTACGTCGAATAGAAATTCGTGCGTTTTGTCGTGCAATTCGAGTTGGATATTTATGTCCAAAATTCGATAAAAAAGTCTTGCATGGATTATTTCTATGAGTTAAAATAACAAGGCTGTTTAATCAAGCGAGGAGAAATCCTCCACCTGTTTCGGCGCGTTTGATGCTGATGGGTCATTCGAATAATCAGGCAAATGCCTTTCTTAAGAATGAACCCGCGGCGCGTTGCAGCGGGTTTTTTAATGTGCGAACAAGAAGGAGGTGAGCGCGATAGCTGCTCAAGAGCCCAGGCTCAACGACGAAATCACCGTGCGTGAGTGCCGTCTGATCGATTTCGAGGGTAACCAGATGGGTGTTTACCCCGTGGCGCAGGCCCAGCGTATTGCTGACGACGCCGGTTTGGATCTCGTCGAGATTGCACCTAACGCCGATCCGCCCGTATGCCGAATCATGGACTACGGCAAGTTCAAGTACGACCAGGCCATTAAGGCCAAGCAGGCTCGCAAGAACCAGAGCAAGATCGAGGTCAAGGAAATGAAGTTCCGCCCGAAAATCGATACGGGCGACTACACCACCAAGAAGAAGCACATCATGCGTTTCCTCGAGGCTGGTAACAAGGTCAAGATCACCATCATGTTCCGTGGTCGCGAAATGGCTCATCCGGAACAGGGCCTCTCGATTCTCGAGCGTCTGGCTGACGATCTGAAGGACACGGCCGTCATCGAGAACCAGCCCAAGATGGAAGGCCGCAACATGCACATGCTCATCGCCCCGCTGCCCGCGTCGGCGAAGAAGAAAAAGGATAGTAAGAAAGAAGAAGGAAAGGACGAGTAAGATGCCTAAGATGAAGACCCACCGCGGTTCCGCAAAGCGCTTCCGCGTTACCGGCTCCGGCAAGATCATGCGCTCCAAGGCTTACAAGAGCCACATCCTCACCAAGAAGTCCCCGAAGCGTAAGCGCAATTTCCGTCACGACACGGAGCTCGCACCTGCTGACAACAAGGTTGTCGCACGTCAGCTTGGCCTTCGCTAATCATAAAGGAGTGATACAGAATGTCTCGTGTTAAGCGTTCCATCCACGCCCGCAAGAAGCGTCGCACCATGCTTGCTCGCGCCAAGGGTTACTATGGCGCAAAATCCCGTTCCTACCGTGCAGCGAAAGAGCAGGTGCAGCACTCCCTGCAGTATGCTTATCGCGATCGCCGCAATAAGAAGCGTGAGATCCGTCGTCTCTGGATCACCCGCATCAACGCTGCAGCTCGTATCAACGGTCTGTCCTACAGCGTGTTCATGAACGGCCTGAAGAAGGCTGGCGTCGAGCTCGACCGCAAGGTTCTCGCTGACCTCGCTGTCAACGACGCTGCTGCTTTCGCAGCCCTCACCGAGGTTGCTAAGAAGGCTCTGTAAGCTTTACGCTTCAGCTTGAATTGAAAATGGACCCTTCGGGGTCCATTTTTTTGTCGAATGACATGTACTTCTCTGCAGGAGAAGCGCTTTCGATATTGGAGCTTGCGAGCCCCGGGTTTTCAGGATAATAGCCCGTTTGGGGTTGGGTTCACGAATTCCACTCGTTTACGAAAATAATTCTTGCGGTTGCGGTGGTTTTCTGGCAAAATATAAAAGCTGTTTTCAGCTGTCCCTATAGTCTATCGGTTAGGACGCGGCCCTTTCAAGGCTGAGAGACGGGTTCGACTCCCGTTAGGGGCACCATAGATCTACTGAGCGAACCCTACGGGGTTCGTTTTTTATGCGGCGTGGTTTTCTCTTTATGTCACACGCCTTCCGAATATCCATTGAAAGAGGACCCCATGAACTTCGCCGATCTCGGCCTTTCTGAAAAAGCTCTTCAGGCGGTTGAGCTGCTTGGATATGAGCAGCCCACCCCCGTACAGGAGCAGGCTATCCCTCTGGTGCTTGAAGGCGGCGACATTATTGCCGCAGCTAAGACGGGTACCGGTAAGACGGCGGCTTTCTCTCTGCCTGGCATGGACCGTACGGTTCGTACGAGCTCCAAGAAGGCACCGCGTATGGTTGTCATCACCCCTACGCGTGAGCTTGCCTTCCAGATCGCAGATGTGTGCGCCGTCATCGCTCCGCTCATGAAGCTTCGTACGCTTGCTGTTGTTGGTGGTACGTCCATCGACAATCAGATTGCAAGGCTCAGGACTGGCATCGATGTCCTCATCGCAACCCCGGGACGCCTTATCGACCTCATGAATCAGGAGGCTGTGCGCCTTGATGAGGTTGAGATTCTCGTTCTCGACGAGGCTGACCGCATGCTCGACATGGGCTTCCTTCCGTCGGTTCGCACCATTGTCGCTGCTACGCCCGAAACGCGTCAGACGCTTCTCTTCAGCGCTACCATCGACCAGTCCGTTCGTAAGCAGGTTGATTCGCTGCTGAATGATCCGACGGTTGTTCAGATTGCCCAGGTGGGCGAGACCGCTGATACGGTTACGCAGTACATCACCCGCGTTCCCCAGACCATGAAGTTCGATATGCTCAAGGCCACCCTTAATCACTACGGTCATGAGCGTGTCATCGTGTTTGCACGTACGCGCGGCCGTGCTGATTCGACCTGCCGTCGTCTGAAGCGTCTTGGCTATAACGCCGAGGCCTTGCACTCCGATCGCACGCAGAATCAGCGTAAGAAGGCGCTCGAGCATTTTGCAGCAGGCAGGACCGACATTCTCGTTGCCACCGATGTTTTGGCTCGTGGCATCGACGTCGAGGGCGTTTCCTATGTCGTCAATTTCGATCTGCCGACCATGCCGGAGGATTACGTTCATCGTATCGGCCGAACCGGTCGTGCTGGTGCCGACGGATTTGCTCTCTCCTATGTGACGCCCGAGACCGAGTCTGCGCTTCGCGATATCGAGAAGTTCATCAAGATGTCCATTCCCGTTATCGAGGTTGAGGGCTTCAGCCTTGAAGCTGCTGCTGCCGAGGCTGCTGATCGTGCGAACAAGGCTGCTTCCCGAAAGGATCCCGAGATCGCTGAGGTCACGAAGGAGCTCAAGAAGAAGGAGCGCCGTAGGAGGCGTGCGGAGGCTCGTGCAGCTGAGGCAGCCCAGCAGGCCGAGGAGAAGGTCGACAAGAAGAGCAAGGCGAAGAAGTCCAAGTCTGCTTCTTCCTCCAAATCGGCACGCCCGATGAAGACCTCTCGCGCTAAGTACGTGATGATCGAATCCGGCGCTGAGGCATCTGAGGCTCGACCTGCTTCGAAGGGTGGTGCAAAGAAGGCCGCCAATCCCAAGACCATGAAGGCATCCAAGAAGGGTCCTCAGTCGTCTGGTACTAAGAAGGGTATGAGCTCTAAGGTTGCAAAGGTAAAGGGCGAGGTCAGGGCTGCAGGAAAGAATGACCAGAAGCCGAACGCCGCCTCTGGTAAGGCGAAGAAGGGCTCGTCCTCGTCTCGTCCTTCTGCCAAGGTTGACATGAGGCCGGGTCGTTCTCATCGTGCGCAGATGGCTCGTCGTCGAGGTGGTAACGCTTAAAGCTTTGCGTTAGCGGAAGCCAAGCACCCATTTACCGCATTTTTCCTCGTCCCTCTAGCAAGGGTGGGCTATCGTTGAAGGACACACTTAGGGGGAAGGAAGTGTACGTGAAGATTGCTGTCGCCTGTTTAGGTCTTGGCGTTGCGCCTCACGCTGCCCAGTGCGAGAGCTTCATGTGCTACACCGTCGAAAAGGGCATCATCAGGGATTGCCGTAACCTTCCCAACATGGGCATTACCAGCGAGGAAGCTGTTGCTCTTATTAAAAGTGTGGGCTTCGATGTTGTCATCAGCGGTGGCATTGACATGGATACCGCTAACGAGCTTTGCCGTATGGGTGTTGAAGTCGTTGCCGGCGTCGAGGGCGGTGCTCGTGAGGTTGTCGAGGCTTATGTTGGTCAGACGCTCATGGGTGCAGTTGAGCTTTGCCGTGCGTACGAGGAAGAGCACGATCCCGAAGATCAGGACGTTGAAGACGCGTTCGAGAAAATGGTCCTGAGCATGGGACTGTAGGGATTAACCCCACAAGCAATAATCAAAAAGCCGCGTATGCGGCTTTTTGTTTCTCAAGAAAAGCAGCCGAAATAGAAAAGCCCGATCGCTGAGGCGAGTCGGGCTCTACTGCTGGGATGGCGCCCTCGATAGGATTCGAACCTACGGCACCTTGCTCCGGAGGCAAGTGCTCTATCCCCTGAGCTACGAGGGCGTGACGTCCATTATAATCAATGGTTTGAAGTCAGATTCAATTATTTGGCGCGTTCTACGCGGCTTGGTAAGGAGACCGTATGAATGAGGTAGTGAGCATCGAGCGGATGGGGTATGGCTCTGAGGCCATCGCTCACCTCAAGGACGGCAAGGCGGTGTTCGTTGAAGGCGGATGCCCTGGCGACGTCGTCGAAATCCAATTAACCGAGGAGAAGTCGAGCTTTGCTCGCGCTCGCGTTGAGAGCATCGTCGAGCCCTCTTTGCTGCGTGTTGATCCGCCGGTGTGCTCTGCTTCTTGCGGAGGCTGCCCGTGGTCTCATCTCTCCTACGCCGCTCAGCTTGATGCGAAGAGAAACCATGTTGTGTCGGCTCTTACCCGCAATGCGCGTTTTGACGCCGAGCGTGCGGAAAGCCTCGTCGCCGAGTGCGTCCCCAGCAAGCGCGAGTGGGGTTACCGCAATAAGATTGAGATGGGAGTCGGCGCCGATGCGGCAGGTCGATTCACGCTCGGCTTCCGCTCTGAGGGAAGCCATGCGTTCTCCCAGCCTGATTCCTGTCCGGTGGCTCATAGGCTTATGGAGAAGTCTCCCAAGGCGCTGCGTGGTGCGCTTCGCTATCTCCAGGGTAACGAAGACCTTGGAATTTTCCGCGTGGGTGTGCGCGGCAGCCTGCGCACGAAGGATGTTGAGATTGCCCTTTGGACTAAGCCCGGCGCTTTCCCTCGCGCCGCTGTTGCCAAGACGCTGCAGAGTGCTTTGAAGTGCACGAGCATCGTTCGCGTGATGGCCGACCCCGGTAAGGCCCGTGTTGTCAAGAAGGTCGAGACGCTCTACGGAAAGGGCTGCTGGGCTGAAAAGTTCATCGAGCCCGAGGTCAACTTCCTCACGAGTGCACCCTCGTTCTTCCAAGTGAATACCGCTCAGGCTGAGAAGCTGGTTGATATTGTCCTGTCTGGCTTGAACGTGGGGGAGGGCGACCTGGTCGCAGACCTCTATGCTGGCGGCGGCACCTTCTCTGTTCCCCTGGCATTAGCGGGAGCTGACGTCATCGCCGTCGAATCGGCTGGCTCCTCGGTGCGCGACCTTAATAGAAACGCTCAGATGAACAATGTGGACATCGAGGTCATCGGCGGTGATGCTGGCCTTGAGCTGCCTGATCTCGGCGAGCTTGATGCCCTGGTTGTCGACCCGCCGCGCGCTGGTTTGGCTAAGGGCGTTGTCGAGAGTATCGAGAGGGCAAAACCCGGTCGCGTTGCCTATGTGAGCTGCGATCCTCAGACGTGGGCTCGTGATGTTGCGCGCTTCGAGTCGTGCGGATATCGCCTCGAGAAGGCTACTCCGGTCGATTTGTTCCCCCAGACCTACCACGTGGAGACAGCAAGTATTTTTGTAAGAAGCAAGCGTTAACTGATAAAATTGATCTTTGTATGTGAACGTTTGGAAGAGGCGCGACTTCCGATTGCGCCCAAAACGAGAAAAAGGAGCCGTCATGGCCTTGTACACTCCGGCATACCAGCCGACCGGCGAGGAGATCGCCGTTCTCACCACCTCCAAGGGCACCATTCGCGTTCAGCTTGCTGGCAAGGACGCCCCCATTCATGTTGGTAACTTCGTCGAGCTCGCTCAGAAGGGCTACTATGACGGCCTGAAGTTCCACCGCTACGTTCCGAACTTCGTCATCCAGGGCGGCTGCCCCAACACCCGCGACATGACCCCCGAGCAGGTTGCACGCGGCGGTCGTGGCCCGGCTGGTCAGCCTGGCACCGGTAACCCCGGCTATTCCATCAAGGAAGAGTACACCACCAACCCCAACAACGTGCACAATGACGGCACCCTCGCCATGGCTCGTTCTTCCAACCCCAACTCCGCTGGCTCCCAGTTCTACTTCTGCCTGGGTGCACAGGCATTCCTCGACGACGGCTACACCGTCTTCGGTCAGACCCTCGAGGGTCTCGATGTCATCTGGGCTCTTCGCGCAGGCGACGTCATCGAGGGCATCGTCATCGAGAACGCAGCTGAGTAACGAGTCGCATATCGACACTCAATTCGGCGGCATCAGTTAGACGACAAGAGGAGCTCTATGAACAACGAGCTATTCGAGTGGGCGTATGGCCAGTATCAGCAGAAGGATTACCAGGGGGCTTTGCTGTCCTTCACGGATTGCCTTCAGGATCCCGCGGCCTATTTTGAGCCTGGTGAGATAGGTCTTCTGTATCACCAGATCGGCAACTGCCTTGTTAAGCTCAAGAACCCCACGGAGGCTATTCACGCTTACACGCAGGCAACTGCTGACGTAGATTACGCTGCACTCGGTACGGTGCAGTGCAACCTCGGCATGGCCTATGCGTCCCTGCGTGACTACGACAACGCAGTGCGCTGCTTCCAGGCTGCTATCGACGATCTCGATTACACCACGCCTTACAAGGCATACTCGGGCATGGGCAATGCGCTCATGAAGCTTGGAAAGACGGCTGAGGCGGGTGTGGCTTTCCGCGAGGCTGCCCTCGATGAAAGCAATCCTGATCCCACCAAGGCACTGCTTAATCTTGGCGTTTGCTTCATGGCACTTAACCGTCCTGCCGATGCTGTGGCCTCTTACGAGAGCGCTCTTCAGTTCGACATGGAGCCGGCTACGCGCAATAAGCTCTTCGCCAGCTTGGGCCAGGCCTACTCCGCATGTGGCCAGATGGCTTATGCCGTTGACGCTTTCGAGAACGCTCTTGCCGATCGCACTTATGTGCTTTCCGATTCCGCAGCCGTTGACTATCAGCGAGCTATCGCGGCAGTCGCTCAGGGCGCTTCCGATGCAACGCAGATTCTTCCCATCGCCGACATGTCCGGCCTGGACATGGGTGTCGATGGAAATGTCTATCCCGACGATGAGTACGACTACGACGCACAGGATCCGTTCTATTATGACGAGCCCTATGACGTCGAGAATCATCCGGGATACATTGAGGCTGACGAGCAGGGCGAGGATATCTTCTTCAATGCAAGCGATGCCGAGCTCGAGCAGTGGTCCAAGGACATGGCTAAGAAGGATCGCAAGCGCCGCAACGTCGGTCTGAAGATTCTCATCTTCATCATTGTCCTGATCATCGCTGTCTGCGCTGGTGCTGTTTACGCTTATACCCAGGGCTACGGCTATCCCACGCAGCAGATGGTTGTTGAGCAGCTGTTTGCCGATCCTTACGGATCGAAGGAGGAGGTGTTCGCCGAGGGCGTTTCCTCTGACGACATCGACTCCATGCTTACTCCTCTGGTCCAGGACGCTAACGCATCTATCGACGGCGTCAACATGTCCATGAGCGAGTCTACCGCCTTCGTCACGGCAACTACGCCTGAGGGTGGCGAGGTCACCTACAAGGTGTCCATGGTCCGCGATATGGTTGGTTGGAAGGTTTCCAACGTCGAGCCGTATTTCGTGAGCCAGAATTAAGGCAATTACGACGCGTGTCGCAAGTCTTCGCCGAGCGTTGGCTTGCGAACTCGTCGATTGTGAATACTGAAGTTTTGAAAGAAGGAACAACATGGCATTCCAGAAGACCTACTCCATGATCAAGCCGGACGGCGTCCGCAACGGTCACATTGGCGAGATCATCAACCGCATCGAGCGCGTCGGCCTCAAGATCGAGCGCATGGAGCTCGGCATGGTCACCCCCGAGCTGGCCGAGGCTAACTACGGCGAGCACAAGGGCAAGCCGTTCTACGAGGGCCTCATCGCTTACATCACCTCCGGTCCCGTCGTGAAGATGGTCGTCACCGGCGAGAATGCTGTTGCTACCATGCGTAAGCTCATGGGCGCAACCAACCCGGCAGACGCTGCTCCTGGCACCATCCGTGGCGACTTCGGCCTGACCGTTGACGAGAACGTCATTCACGGCTCCGACTCTCCCGAATCTGCTGAGCGCGAGATCGGCGTCTTCTTTGGCTAAGAGCCATATGGCTTAACTGCCAATGGCATTTGCCACTTTGAAGCCCCTGGCTTTTCCGTTGAGACTATCAGCGGAAGATGCTGGGGGCTTTTTCATCAGATGAGGGA
>JAFYTB010000144.1 GCA_017559045.1 Eggerthellaceae bacterium
AGCGCTTCTTCACGAGCGCGACGAGCCGCCTCGCGATAGAAGAAGGTGGTAACTACGGCAATGAGCATGCCAGCATAGACGAACCAGATGCCCCAAGAAACCATCTCGTTGTTGAAGCCAGGCAACCAAGAAATGTTGCACCAACCCAGACCGGAGATCAGAGGCGCATTCAAAAGAAGACCTGCAAAGCCAATGAAGAGAAGCGTGGTGGCAATCTTTCCTGCATAGAAAACAGGGACCCTGGTCTTGTACTTAAAGAGAAGGACGCAACCGCCATACAGGAGATACAGATCGCGTGCACATACGACAAGAATCACCCACAAGGGTACACGACCGACGGCAAACACACTCAAAACACCCGTGATCATGAGAATGCGGTCAACCGCAGGATCGAGAAGCTGACCGAGCTTGGAAACGGTATTGGTACGACGAGCAATTTGACCATCGACAAAGTCGGTAGAAGCAGCAACGGCAAACAGTACGGTAGCAAGAATATTGTGGTTGTTGAAAAGCGCAACAAGATAGCAAGGAACGAGGGCCAAGCGAGCAAACGTGATGATGTTGGGAAGGGTGAGAACCCTATCAGTAACCTCTTGCGTTTCAGCCTTGCTAATTTGTCGATCCTCGACAACAGACATGAATGCGCTACCTCCGCTCATATTCGATCAAGAAGCGATCGAATCGAAATAATACAAATTATCATTGTACCAGTATTCTCAGCAGATTCTCAAAGCACACAGGTTTCGCAGGGCAATAGAAATAATCGAGGGGCCTCAAGCCCCTCGATGTTATTCTGCAGAAGATTTAAGATCAGGCACCTCGACGGTGATCACCGATTTAGTGGCACAAGGCTTCGTGTAGCCGGGATCCATAATCAAGCAATCCTTCGGACATGCATAAACGCATGCTCCGCACTGAATGCAGGAGAACGGGTTAATTGCCCACGTACGCTCCTTCTTTTCGACCGTAATAGCCGAACAAGGACATCCACGCTGACAAATGCCGCAGAGAATGCACTTCTCAGCCTCAATGGAAACCATTCCACGAAGACCGGCGGGAGCAACCTTCTGCTCGAGAGGATACATGACCGTCTCAGGCTTCTTGAAAACAGAGCCGAGGATCATACCTCCAAGTTTAAAACTGCTCATCTGACGCCTACCTTTCAGTGCAGCTGATGCAGGGATCGATGGTCAAGATGACCATGTTGACATCAGCCAAATCGCATCCACGAAGCGCGGTCGTCATACCCGCAATATTCTGCGAGGTAGGAGTTCTGATGCGCATACGCTCAAGATTCTTAGAACCGTTTCCACGGGCATAGTAATAGCATTCGCCACGAGGCTGCTCGAGAATGTTGCAGGCCTCTGCACCTTCAGCAGGAGCACCCTTAACTGCGACAGAGATATCGCCAGCGGGCATCTTAGCGGCAAGTTCTTTGATGATCTCGATGGACTGGAGAACCTCAAGGCAACGAACCTTAACGCGTGCATAGCAGTCGCCCTGAGCATCAAGAATAGGCTCGAAGCCCTCAAGATCGCCATAGGCGCCATTGCCAAAGCTACGAACGTCATAATTGACATTAGATGCACGTGCGAAAGGTCCAACCATGCTCAAAGCAAGAGCCTCTTCATGGGAGATCACGCCAACACCAACCGTACGGTTCTTGACCGAATAATCGGTGAGCAGCGTATTCATGATCTTCTTGTAGTCATCCATGAGACCGTCAAGCACATGAATGATTTCAGCCATCTGCGCGTCGTCGATATCGCGGTGAACACCGCCAACTTTGACAACAGAAAGGATGACTCTACCGCCAGTAGTCTTCTCAAAAATATCGAGAACACGCTCGCGAAGTCGCCAGCAATGCATGAACATGCTTTCGAAGCCAAACGCATCAGCAGCAAGGCCAAGCCACAGAAGATGGGAGTGAACACGAGAGAGCTCGTGCCAGATGACACGCAGGTATTCAGCACGCTTCGGCACCTCAACGCCCATAAGGCGCTCAACCGTTTCGGCATATCCGATCGAGTGACCAGCTGCGCAAATACCGCAGATTCGCTCACAAACATAGAGGAACTGATTGTAATCGCGCGTCTCAACCAGCTTTTCCAGGCCGCGATGAACAAAACCAATCTGAGGAATAGCCTCAATAACCTTCTCATCCTGAACTACGAGGTCA
>JAFYTB010000145.1 GCA_017559045.1 Eggerthellaceae bacterium
GTACAATCTGCGCCTGCGTCCTGGTACCGACACCGCACTGCTTATGGCAATGCTGAACGTCGTCATCAATGAGGATCTCTACGATCACGACTTCGTTGAGAAGTGGACCTACGGCTTCGAGCAGCTCGCTGAGCGCGTTCAGGCCATCACTCCGGCTATTGCAGCCCAGATCTGCGACGTTCCTGAAGAGGACATCATCGGCGCAGCTCGCCTGTATGCAAACTCCAAGCCGGCGTCTATCGCATGGGGCCTTGCAACCGACCAGAAGGCAAACGGCCAGCAGATGGCTCACTGCGTTATGGCTCTCATGGCCATCACCGGCAACATCGACGTCCCCGGTGGCAACATCATCGGTGGCTTCGCTGACTCCCTCAACGAGCCTGGCTTCGGCTTCTGCACCATGACCGACGAGACCAAGGACGCCCTCCTTGGCCTGCATGACTACCCGGCATATTGCGGCATGCTGCTCAATGCACACGCTGACCTCATGCTCAAGGCACTCGAGACCGAAGAGCCCTATCCCATCAAGATGGGCATGTACGCAGGCAACAACCTCCTGGCTGGCACCTGCGCTGCAGAGCCTCGTCGTTGGCATGACGCCATGATCAAGAGCCTCGAGTTCAACATTGGCTTCGATGTCTGGATGACCCCGTCCACCCAGTCTACTTGCGACCTTATGCTTCCGCTGGCAACGGTTGCCGAGCGCGACGGCGTCGTGTTCACGCACTACAGCTCGCTGCCGGTTACTTACGGCGTTATGACTCCGGCTATCAAGCGCGTCGGCGAGACCAAGTCCGATATGGAGCTTGGTTGGGAGCTTGGCAATCGTCTGCAGCCTGAGTTCTGGTCCCAGTTCTCTGACTTCGACGACTTCGTCGAGAGGTTCCGTCTCCAGGGCAATATCTCCCTCAAGGATGCCCGCGAGCAGGTTTGCGTCCAGCGTGGTCACACTTATCGCAAGTATGAGAAGGGCCTGCTTCGTGGCGACGGCGCTCTGGGCTTCAACACCCCGACGGGCCGCGTAGAGCTTTGGTCCACCATGTTCCAGCGCTTCGGTGACGATCCGCTGCCCTATTACGAGGAGCCGCAGTACAGCCCGGTCTCTACGCCGGAGCTTCTGGATGAGTACCCGTTCGTGCTTACCACTGGCGCTCGCCGTTACGAGTACTTCCACTCTGAGGGCAAGCAGATTCCGTACCTGCGTGAGATCCATCCCGAGCCCACCTTCGACATCAATCCGGTCGACGCTGAGGCTCTCGGCATCACCCAGAACGATATGTGCGTCATCAGGAACCAGTTCGGCAAGTGCGAGCTTCGCGCTAACGTTTCCACCATCGTCAAGCCCGGCGTCGTTCAGGCTGACCATGGCTGGTGGTACCCCGAAGAGGATCCGAACGAGCCTCATCTCTATGGTGTCTGGCGCTCCAACATCAACAACCTCATCCCCAACTTCCACACCGGCAAGATGGGCTTCGGCGCTCCCTTCAAGTGCATCCTTTGCGGTGTCACCAAGGGCAGCCTGGCTGATGAGATGTCTCACGAAGATCTTATCGCCGGCGGCTATGACCGCCCGGCAGTCCTGAACTGGAAGGAGGGGCGCAATGCCTAACTACGGACTCCTGATCGATTACGAATACTGCTCTGGCTGCCATTCTTGCGAAGTTGCCTGCAAGGAAGAGCATGGCTTCCCGGTTGGTAAGCACGGCATCCGCGTCATGAACGAGGGTCCGTGGCAGATCAACAACCGCAAGACCAACTGGAACAAGATCCCGATCCCGACCGATCTTTGCGACCTGTGCGCTGACCGCCTGGCCAAGGGCAAGAAGCCGACTTGCGTGCACCACTGCCTTGCTCAGGTTATGAAGTTTGGCACCATTGATGAGCTGTGCGAGGATCTGAAGCGCAAGCACAAGCAGGTTCTGTGGGTGCCGCGCGAGGGCGAGCCGCTTGATTGGCAGGAGGAGATCGACACCACGAGCGTCGTCGACAAGGTCAAGGGCGCTGGCGCTGGTATTCAGTACTCCGTTGCCGACGATTCCGCTCTCCAGGGCGGCGAGAAGAACACGAGCTTCAAGCTGGCTCTTCAGCGCGAGGAGCAGAAGCTCGACGATCGCCAGAAGGTCGAGTAAGAAACGGAGACCCCTATGACCACCATCACTTTCCACTATCGCGGTAAAACCACTGACGGCGAGGTTTTTTACGACAGCTACAAAGGCGAGCCTTTCCAGGTGACTCTTGGTAGGCACATGGTTATGCCGAAGCTCGAAGAGGGTCTTATGGGTATGGCGCCCGGCGAGACCAAATCCATCGAAGTTGGCATGGCTTACGGAGAGTATGACCAGAGTGCCGTTCAGACGCGTATCCTCAAGGAAATGATCGAGGATGGCTATAGCCTCGAAGAGGGAATGGAAGTGATGTGGACCAGCCCCCGAAACACTCACAAGCCTATTCCCGCTCGCATCGTGCGTGCAGATGATAGGAGCTTCGACATCGACTTCAATCATCCGCTGGCAGGTAAGGAGCTTGTCTACGAGGTAGAGGTTCTGGCTGTCTCATAGTTGTTAGTTGGCCCGCCTGGCTGCATCGTGCAGCTGGGCGGGTTGACCTTATCCGACCTCTTTTTGAGGCGTAAAATCTAGCTAGATAAATCGGAGGCGTGCGGCGTTTGGTCTGCGCGCCGTTTGGTATGTGAGCGGCGACGTGTCGGCGTTGCTGCGGCGAAGGAGGCTCGTATGTGCTGGGGATGCAATCCGCTATGCGGCGGCTGCCAACCTCCTCGTCAGGTATCTGCGCAATGTCCTTCTTGCGCGTGGTTCAATGTCTTCGATATTCAGTTCAAAGGTGAGCCTCACCAGGTTGCATGCGAGAAATGCGGAATCGACATGACCTCGTTCGCTGTTTCCAAACCCCGATTCTGCGATCGCTTTAGGATCGAGTGCGCGAACCCCTGCGGTCTTTCTTCAAAGGTCGAAGAGGGCTCTCGTTTGACCGTTTGTCAGAATCACAGTAGCATCGAACTGTGGCGACCCGCACCCGGGGTCTCTTGAGATCGGACGGGGTCGTTGTAGGTTTTAGCGAGAGGCGCGAGCATGGACATTCAGTGGCTGAGGGAGTTTCTTCTTCTTACTAGAACCCTCAATTATCGACAGGCGGCTGATCAGTTGCATATTACGCCGTCGACGCTGAGCAAGCACATTGCCCTCCTCGAGAAGGAGTTTTCCGCCCAGCTGTTCATACGTGACACGAAGTCCGTGCGCCTGACCGACAACGGTCGTGTTCTGCGCGATTGCGCCGCAACCATCATTCGAGAATATGATTTCGCAGCCAGTCAGATGAATACCGGTAGCTCCATTCAGGGAACCCTTCGTATTGGCGGCGGCGTTCGTTTCTCCAAGCTCAACGACATCATTCATCCTGTGGTTTCTTGCTTCGAAAAGAAGTATCCCGACGTGGATATCCAGCTTGTGGATACCCAGTACCACGATTACCGGGAAGATCTGCTCGATGGAAATTTCGACATCGTGTTCTCCCTTCGTTTGCCCAACATGAACGAAAGTCTGCTGGAGTACCGCGATCTGTTCAGCCATCCGCTTTGCGCGTGGATCAGCGATGCTTGTCGATATGCGGATCGCCAGTCTGTCACCATGGCTGATCTTACGGAGCTGAACATGCGCATCCTTGAAGAACCTCAGTGCATGGCATATACGCAGTACCTCAAGGGCTTGTTCGAGGAGCGCGGACTCACTGCTCGTATGGGAAAGCCTCTCAACCAGGCCTTTACGCTGGGTGGCGATGACTTTGGTCCGACGCCGAACTTCAATCCGACTGACCATTTCGGCTTTGGCATGCGCTCCATTCTCATTGAAGACGGAGCGGATATCACCTTCAGCCTTGTGAGGAAGAGCCATATCAGCAACCCGATCGCTGCTTTGTTCTGCACCGAGTTTGAGACCTTGTTCGGATAAGCTTCCGAGCTTTCTCCTCGTTTGCTTTGCTCTTGTTCGGATAATCCCGAGATTCTCTCTTCGTCGATTTCTTCTTCGTGCCAGCTGGTAGTCGTGGATTCCTGTGCTCGTCATGCGCTTTCGGCCAATTCGGGGTCCGACCCTGCCGATGCTCGACGCTTCCTTTCGCCTCCGCGCTCTTCGTGATATTCTCCATTTGAATCGAACGTGCTGTAACTGACGGACATACGTGGAGGACCACGGGGGAGCAGCGCGAATCATGAAGCCGACCGTCTGGGCAAGCCGTTCAACATGAGTTGAGGGTTTGCCTTTTTTGTTTTTGGCAGGCCGCACCGTGCGAGGCGGAAAAGTAAGAAAGGGAAGTCAATGCAAAACCTTATCGAACTGCTGGAGAGCAACCCGTATCCCGGGCGCGGCATCGTTGTTGGCCGTGATTGCGTGTACTACTGGATCATGGGCCGCAGCGCCAACAGCCGCAATCGCGTCTTCGTGGCAACCGAGGACGGCATCCGTACCGAGGCTCACGATCCGGCTCTGCTCGAGGATCCCAGCCTGATCATCTATCACCCCGTGCGCACCATGGGCGAGGCCCTTGTCGTCACCAACGGTGATCAGACTGACACCATCGTCGAGGCTGGCGATTTCCGCGCTGGCTGCATGAAGCGTGAGTTCGAGCCCGATGCTCCCAACTTCACCCCGCGTATTTCTTCCGTCATCTACCCCGATGGCTCTTTCGAGATCTCCATCCTGAAGCATCAGGAGAATGGCCGCTGCCTGCGCGAGTTCTTCGCCTACGAGGGCTGCGACGAGGGTGTTGGCTACTTCATCAGCACCTATCAGGGCGATGGCAACCCGCTGCCGACCTTCGCTGGCGAGCCCATCGAGGTGGCCATGCCTAAGCCGGATGAGGTTTGGGCTGCACTCAACGCCGAGAACAAGGTCTCCCTGTACACCAACGTTGCCGGTGAGATCAAGCTGTACAACAAGAACCTGGGCGACTAATCGACCCCTCATTGGATAGAGAGCAGAGAGAGCAATGAACGAACTCGAACTCAAGTACGGTTGCAACCCGAATCAGAAGCCGTCCCGCATCTTTATGAAGGATGGCTCCGACCTGCCTATTCAGGTGCTTAACGGCAAGCCCGGCTTCATCAACTTCCTCGATGCATTCAATTCCTATCAGCTCGTCAAGGAGCTGAAGGAGGCTACGGGTCTTCCGGCTGCTGCATCTTTCAAGCACGTGTCTCCGGCGGGTGCCGCTGTTGGCAAGCCCCTGACCGACATTGAGCGTCAGATCTATTTCGTCGACCAGGAGGGCGAGCTGAGCTCCATCGCTTGCGCCTACATTCGCGCTCGCGGTGCTGACCGCCTGTGCTCTTATGGCGACTGGGCAGCCCTTTCCGATGTGTGCGATGCTGATGTCGCTCGCTACCTGCAGGCTGAGGTTTCCGACGGCGTTATCGCCCCTGGCTTCACCGACGAGGCTCTCGAGATCCTCAAGACCAAGCGCAAGGGTTCCTTCAACGTTGTGCAGATCGATCCCGAGTACGTGCCCGCCGAGGCTGAGCTGAAGGATGTCTTCGGCATCACCTTCGAGCAGGGCCGCAACAACTTCAAGATCAACGAGGAGCTGCTCAGCAACGTGGTCACCGAGAACAAGGAGATCCCGGAGTCTGCCAAGATCGACATGCTCATCTCGCTGCTGACCCTGAAGTACACGCAGTCCAACTCCGTGTGCTATGTCAAGGACGGTCAGACCATCGGCGTCGGCGCCGGCCAGCAGAGCCGCATTCACTGCACCCGTCTTGCGGGCAACAAGGCTGATAACTGGTGGCTGCGCCAGCATCCGAAGGTGCTCGGCCTGCAGTTCATCGAGGGTATTCGCCGCCCCAATCGCGACAACGCAATCGACGTCTACACCTCTGATGAGTGGGAAGACGTGCTGCGTGAGGGCGAGTGGCAGCAGATCTTCGCAGTGAAGCCTGAGCCGCTGACCCTCGAGGAGAAGAAGGAGTGGATCGCGAAGCTCTCCGGCGTCACGGTCGGTTCTGACGCTTTCTTCCCGTGCGGTGACAACGTTGAGCGCGCTCGCAAGTCCGGCGTCGAGTACATTGCCGAGCCTGGCGGATCCATTCGCGATGACAACGTCATCGAGACCGCCAACAAGTACGGCATCGCCATGGCCTTCACCGGCATGCGTCTGTTCCACCACTAAGATTGATTCGCCGTCGTCGTGAGATGGCGGCGTGCCCGATTCTTCGAAGGCCCTCGGTGCTTTCGGATGATCTTGCCTGTTTACTTCTGCGCGCATTGCGCAAAGCTGCGGAGGGGATCATCTGGAAGCCGAGGGCCTTTTCGTTTGCCTTGGGAGCCTTGGCTGAGTTGGCAAAAAGTACTGCCTGGACTCTGCGCGACAATGTCGGACAAAACTTCATGTCTGTTCTTTGCCCTCGTGCTTCATCAGTGCAATAATCCGAATTGTGGATTTTTGCTGCAGATGCAGTCAAATCCGAATCATTCCAACTAAGGAAAGAGAGGGAATCATGAGGGGAGATATGGGGGATATGACGCCGAAGGCTGGTATGTCTCGTCGTACGTTCCTGGAGGGCGGCGCTATTGCCGCCGGCATGGCAGCGCTCGCAGGCGCTGGTCTCGTTAGCCTGGGCGGTTGCGCACAGGAGGAGAGCACCACGACTGAGCCTGCTGCTGAGGCAGCTGCCGCTCCGTCTTACGAGGTCTACAACGCTGACATCTGCATCGTCGGCGGTGGCCTGGCTGGTATGGCTGCAGCCATCAAGGCTGTCGACGAGGGCCAGAGCGTTATCCTCATCGAGAAGAGCAACCATGGTTTCGGCGGTGCTGCTGGTTACAACTGGGACCAGTTCATCAACTTCGTTCGCGACGACCTGCCTTGGCAGGAGTCCACTGACTTCGTTCTCAATGAGCTCACCAATCAGAAGATTGAGAAGGGCAGCTACGAGCACTGGATGGGCGAAGACCGCAACCTCATGGTTCGTTATGAGAACATGGGCTACGGCATGCTCGATCGTAACCGTGAGACCGGCGAGATCGCTCCGCTGCTCGACTTCCCGACGATCTACGGTATCTATCGTGGCTTCTCCCGCCATCAGGCAGACTACGTTACGTCCCTGGGCATCCGCATCCTCGACCAGACGCTGGCTTCCGACGTCATCGTCCAGGACGGCGTTTGCGGCGGCGTGATGGGCGTTCACGTTCCCACGGGTACCTTCCGCGTTGTCCGCGCTAAGGCAACCATCTGCTGCACCGGTCCTTCTTCTTGGATCTTCGGCTGGGATACCGTTGCTCCGCGTACCATCAACTCTCCCGACAACACCGGCGACCTCGACGCAGCATGCTTCCGTCATGGCGTGCCGCTGGAGGGCTCCGAGTTCATTCAGTGCGACCTCATCAACATCGAGCCCAAGGGCATTTCCTGCTCCTTCCAGGGCGGTATCGGTGCTGACTCCGGTTGCTGCGAGTACATCTGCGACAAGGACGGCAACTACTTCTTCAAGGGCATGGACTACGCCACGCTCAACAAGATGGACTTCACCCGCATCATCGCTAAGAACATCGCTGAGGGTCACGGCACCGAGAACGGCGGCGTGTACGTCGACTTCTCCACTCCCGAGGCATTCGGCAAGATCGGCGAGACCTACATCCGCAACATCCAGCTGTGGAAGGAAGTCTTCGGCATCGATGTTGAGGGCATGAAGCTCGAGTGCGGCCTTGAGGCTTACGAGCGCTCCGGTAACCCGATTACCGACGGCGAGCTCATGGTTGAGGGCATTGCTGGTCTGTTCCACACCCGTGGCGGCGGCTTCTCCGGCGCTCAGGGCGGCAGCTCCGTCAACGTCGCTCCGCGTAACGGCTCCTACGCTGTTGCAAACGCAGTTAAGTACATCAAGGACCTCACCCTTCCCGCTCTCGACGAGGCAGTCGTCACCGCTGAGTTCACCCGTCTGTACGGTCTGTTCGGCAACACCGGCGGCAAGCGCCCGCAGCAGGTTCGTCGCATGATCCAGAAGGCTTGCTACCAGGCCCTCCAGCCCATGCGTATGACCGAGGAAATGGACGCTGGCATCGCTGAGCTCGAGCGCATCCGTAAGGAAGAGATTCCGACCATGACTCTCGGCGACACCTCTCTCGTCTACAACACCGACTGGAAGTGCGCTATCGAGAACATCAACCTGCTTGATCTGGCTGAAGCTGCTGCTAAGTCCGCTAAGTTCCGCGAGGAAACCCGCGGCCATATGTATCGCGTCGACTTCCCCGAGAAGGACGATACGAACTGGCTGTGCAACGTTCGCAACTTCTACAACAACGGCGAGATCACCTGCGAGAAGGCCGACGTCGTTACCGTGTAGTTCACTTGAGCGCTACTTACGGAAAGACGGTTTTCTCATAGCGGAAAGGAACAGTACTCATGAAAATCAGTGTTCAGAAATACGACCCGTCTGTGGACGAAGCTCCTTATGTGAAGGAGTTTGAGGTCGAGTATCGCCCCAACATGACGCTCCTCGAGGCTCTCGTCGCCATCAATGATGAGCAGGAGCCCATCGTCTTCGACTACAGCTGCCGTGGCCGTACGTGCGGTCGTTGCGCTATGGCTCTCGATGGCACCCCTTGCCTCGCATGCGTTACCCTGGTGAAGGAAGACGGCGCAAACGAAGTCACCGCACTTCCGGGCTTCCCGATCGTCCGTGACCTCATCGTTGACAAGAGCCAGATGAACGATCGTATCGCCAACATCATGGCTCGTCAGCGCGCATTCGATCTGACCCTCGACGAGATCAACGCACCCGTTGACCCGGTCATCTACAACAAGGCTGATCCGCTCGAGCACTGCGCTCGCTGCGGCGTCTGCGTCTCCGCTTGCCCCGCTGTTCAGATGCTGGGCCACAAGAAGTATATCGGCCCCGCTGGCATGCTCGCTATCGGCCTTCGCTACTACGATCCGTACGATCAGGGCGATCGCGTTGTCGAGGCTGTCCAGAACGGTCTGTGGAACTGCACCATGTGCGGCACTTGCGACAATCTCTGCAAGGCTCTCGAGATCGACCACCAGAGCGTGTGGACCGACCTCCGTGCTGCCGCTGAGGCTCGCGGTCTGGTGAAGAAGGCATAGTTTCTGCCTACCGGATCTGTAGCTCTTAGATGATGCACTGATCGGGCATGCCATGCTTTACGAGGCGTGGCATGCCCGTATTCTTATGTTAGCAAGGCACTGAAGGAAGCTTGCATGGATAGTAACGTTGCGGAGCATAGCTATGCTGAGGTCTTCGATGAAGAGGGGGTTCAGCTAAAGCTTAAGATCATGCACGCAGTGGATCGCTCGCTCGATCAGGTCACCGTTTCCAAGGTTTGTGAACGAGCCGGTGTTTCCCGTCAGATCTTCTATCGCAATTTCGATTCGAAATATAGCCTGCACTGGTGGTGGCCTATGCATGTGCATAGGTTCTATCTGGCAGAGGTGGGTCGAACCCTCGATTGGGAGACGGGCTACTACCATCATGTGGAGCTGCTCTCTATGGAGAAGGAGTACTTCAAGGTTGCTACTCAGTACACGATCAACATTCCCTGCCTGAATAGCCTCATGCCGGATTTCAGGAAATGCACCATCGTGGAGACCTTGCGTGATTATCGCAATGTCAGCATCGACGAGGATCTTATGTTCAGCATCGATAGCTGGGTGAAAACCGAGACGGAGGTCTTCACGGAGTGGTATCGCCTTGGTACGACGCCCGAGCCGAGTGTGGCGGTGCGCCGCCTGATGGACATCATGCCGAAGCGTCTTTATGACGCGATGAGCATGGAATAATTAAACGAAGTGCCCGCAATTGCGGGCACTTCGCTTTTTCCTAGAGATTGTCGAGTAGATTTGCCGCTATGTTCAGGAGGCCGCCTCCAGCGTTGGCGTCGCTATCGCCGTTGATGTCGCCCGCAGCCTTTGCGGCATCTCTTCAAGCGAACGCCGTCGGAGCCATCAGCACCTTGCCGGTGCCGCGGTATACGTTAACGAGGCCTTCGCCGGATGCAGCGGAGCCGATGAGCGACTTGCCCGAGCGCTCTACCGTGAAGTCAAGGGAGCCGCTCCATGCGAGTGCCTGGTTGCCATCAATCTTCAGGACATCATTGTCGAGCGTGATTTCGATGAGCTCCTCGGCAGGGCAGGGGGACTCGATCGCCAATGCGCCATAGCCCTGAACGGAAAGGCTGAACAGGCCCTGTCCGCCGCCAACCGCAGAGGAGATGTTAGATCGCATGACGGCCTTATGCTGAAGGCTCGAATAGCAGGCGAGGAAGAGGCCGTCGTCGAGCATGATGTTGTTTCCCCAATTTGCGACGTCGAGCAGCAGGATGTAGCGATAGGTGGGTTCGAGGACCAGCACGCCGCTTCCCTCGTACTCGGGCTTGATGGCGGATTCGTTGGTGACGGCGCCGCGCATGGCCTTGCCGAAGAAATCGCCTACGCTCTTAACGCCCGTGTTGGCGCGCACGTCGCCGACCATCCATTGCATCGCGCCTGCCTGAACGGTTACTCCGGCTTGGGAGAGGTCGCATACGACCTGACGGCGCCTGACGTTCATTTCGGAGCAGAACCATGCTTGTGCTGCGGTGTCGGGCGTGACGGAGAGGTCGCGCTTCCATTCGATGACCTTGAAGGCGCCAAGCTGTGCAAGGACCTTGACGTCGTCGTTGTTGTCGAAGTTGGAAATATTGAACATGGATCTCCCTTTCTTAGGCCTATGATGGATGGCGGGTTCGCGCTTAATAGTATCACGGTCCACTGTTCGCGTGGCGCGGGGTCGTCGAGGCTATAATGTCGCCAAAAGACGCTAGGAGCTTTCATGATTCGCAATAGATTTCAGGATTTCGACCTTCCCGCACTGGCTGTTGGAACTATGCGCTTGCCGGTTGTCGACGGTGTGGGGACCGATATCGATATCGATGCCACGCGTGAGATGATTGCCTTCGCCATGGAGAACGGCGCCAACTATTTCGATACGGCGTGGGGGTACCATGGCGGAAATTCCGAGAGCGTTGTGGGGGAGCTGCTTGCGGCTTATCCTCGTGAGAGCTATTTCCTGGCGAGCAAGTTTCCAGGTTTTGATCTGGAAAATCTGAACAGGATTGAAGAGATCTTCGAGGAGCAGTTGCGCAAGTGCCGCACCGATTACTTCGATTTCTATCTCTTCCATAATCTGTGCGAGATGAATCTGGATCAGTATCTTGATCCGAGCTATGGCCTTTACGACTACCTGATTGAGCAGAAGCGCGCGGGTCGCATTCGGCACCTGGGCGTTTCGACGCATGGGTCGTATGAGACCACCAAGCGCTTCCTCGATGCGTATGGCGAGTCCATGGACTTCTGCCAAGTTCAGCTTAATTGGCTTGACTGGGAGTTTCAGGATGCTCGAGCGAAGGTCGAGATGTTGGCTGAGCGCGATATTCCCGTCTTCGTTATGGAGCCCATGCGCGGTGGGCGCTTGCTTCAGATCGAACCCGGTTATAAAGCGAGACTTGCGGCCATCAATCCTGATTGGACGCTTGCCGAATGGGCTGCGCGTTTTCTTCAGAGCATTCCCGGAGTCGCTACGGTGTTGACGGGTGCGTCGAGCCTCGAGCAGTTGCGCGAGAATGTTGCTCTGTTCAGTAGCTGCCGTCCGTTAACCGAGGAGGAGTTTGGCGAGCTTTTGGATATTGCGCGCAGGATGACGTCGCAGCGGACGGTTCCTTGCACGGCTTGTCGATATTGCGTTGAAGGCTGCCCGAAGGGTCTCGACATTCCTTGGCTGCTCGAGCTTTATAACGAGCATGCGTATTCTGAGGGCGGCTTTATTGCGCCCATGGCTATCGAGGCGTTGCCAGAAAACGAGCTGCCGCAGGCGTGCATTTCGTGCGGAAGCTGCGAGGCGGTGTGTCCACAGCAGATCGAGATCTCCTCTGTGTTGAGGGAATTCGTTGTCCTCCTCGATACTCTGCCCGACGAGTAGAGAGTGTCGAAGTTGCAGAGGTGGCTCTTGGGTCGAATTTGCGGATAACGCAGGTCAAAAGGCTGTTTCGTAAATAATCAATCTCTGAAATCGATCATTTGGCAACCAATCAACCCGAAAATCAACCCATATATTGCATATAGGGACTAACGCCTCTTGACCTAATGCGTTAAAATTGACGGGTTGTTTTGCGGCCATTGAGCCGCGTCTGGAAGAAATATCGGGAATGGAAAGGGGACCTTAATGACCGATATGACTGTCTCCCAGATCAAGAGCAAGCGCATGGTGTACCTCGCTCTGTCCACCATCACGCTTCTTCTCCTGGGACTCATTTACGCGTTCTCTATGTTCGCAGCTCCTATGTGCCAGACCTTCGGTCTGGAGAAGGCTGACATTGCTCTCACCTTCAACATCATGATGATCGCTTTCTGCCTGGGCTGCGTTGGTGGCTCTTTCGTCGAGAAGGCAGTTGGCACTCGCGGCGCTCTCATCTGCGCTGGCACCCTGTTCCTTATCGGCTTCGCTGGCACCGGCCTCTTCGGTCATGGCAACCTCTTCGTCGTCTATGTCCTCTATGGCGTTTGCGGCGGCGCAGGCGTTGGCATGGGTTACAACTCCATCGTTGCAA
>JAFYTB010000146.1 GCA_017559045.1 Eggerthellaceae bacterium
ACTGACACGCCCAGCCCCCTAGCTGACGCATTCCGTCGCACCGTCAGCCGAGGGCGGACGGGTGCGCTTTCTCGGCGTTGCTCGAGGGTGGTAATATATGCGTTTAAACATTCCCGGAAAGATGCAAGCGAGGATTCTCAAATGCTGATTTGCGCGCAGTATGTTCTGCCTATTTCTTCTGAGCCTCTTCAAAACGGCGCTGTCTTGGTGCGCGACGGCCTCATCCGCGATGTCGGACGAGCCGACATGCTCAAGCTGCGCTATCCCGACGAGGAGGTAAAGGACTACGGTCTCGCCGCCGTTATGCCTGGCCTGGTCGATACCCATACGCATCTCGAGTACTCCGTCATGCGCGGCATCGTGCACGACGTGCCCTACGTCACCTGGCTTATGTCGGTGGTCGAGCAGAGCGGCAAGATGGAGACTTCCGATTGGTTCGATTCCGCCATTCTTGGTGGCCTCGATGCCGTTTCGAGTGGTATCACCACCATCGCTGACATCACGGTGACGGGCGCTGCCTGCACCGCCGCTCAGAAGATCGGCCTTCGTGGCGTTATCTACCGTGAGGTGGGCGCTATGGATAAGCGTCGCGTCGACTACGCGATGCGTGCCGCCGAGAAGGACATTCTTCATTGGCGCGAAGAGGTCGATCCCAATCGCATCACCATCGGCGTTGCTCCTGCAGCTATTTATACCGTGCATCCTTCGATCTTCGGCCGCGTAGCTGCGCTGGCCTCGAAGGAGAACATGCCGGTTGCCATGCATCTGGCGGGCTCCCGCGAGGAGTACAACTTCGTCCGCTATGGCTCGTCGGCCCTTTCCGTTCACGAGATGGACGACAAGCGTGGCTTCGTTGAGATTCCGCCATGGCTGCCCACGGGCTCCACGCCGGTCGAGTACGTCTACAACTGGGGCGCTTTCGAGGCTCCGCATGTGCTGGCTGTGCACGGCGTGCATGTCAACGACGAGGACCTGCGCAAGCTCAAGGCTGCAGACGTCAGCATCGCCGTCTGCCCGCGCTGCAACGCGCAGCTTGGTATGGGCGTGGCGCCGCTGACTGAGTACCTTCGCAACGGCATTAACGTCGGCTTCGGCACCGACTCTCCGGCTGCCACCGACTCCACCGACATGTTCAATGAGATGCGTCTGGGCATGCTCGTCCAGCGTGCTGTGAACGTCGGCGAGTTCCTCGATTCCCAGACGGCGCTCGAGCTTGCCACTATCGGCGGTGCTCGCGCACTGGGTCTCGACCACAAGATCGGTACGCTTGACGTGGGCAAATGCGCCGACATCATCGCGGTCGACCTTTCCGCATCCCACCGTTCGAGCGCGGCGGATGCCGTGTCCGCTGTGGTGAACACCTGCAGCGCCGGCGACGTGCTCATGACCATGGTCGACGGCAAGCTTCTCTATGAGAAGAACCGTTGGAACGTCGACGTCGAAGTTGCTAAGAACATTGCCCGCATCATCGAGATTCGCGGCAAGCTGAGGTAGGTATTTCCGAAGCTTGCGGCAGACGGGGCGTCGTCGAGATGCCCGGTTCCTGCGGCAAGTTGAGATAA
>JAFYTB010000147.1 GCA_017559045.1 Eggerthellaceae bacterium
AGAGTGCAATTCACTCCATGGTGGAATTTGCCGATGGAAGCGTGAAGGCTCATCTTGGTACCACCGATATGCGCATTCCTATCCAGTTCGCGCTTTCCTATCCGGATCGATGGAAGGCCCCCGTGGAGCCGCTTGATTTCCGCAAGCTCGGTACGCTTGAGTTTGCGGCTCCTGATCTGGAGACCTTCCGTTGTCTCGCTCTGGCTCGTATTGCAGGTCAGACAGGTGGCACGCTTCCCTGCGTCATGAACGCAGCGAATGAGATCGCCGTTGCCGAGTTCCTTGCCGAGCGCAACAGCTATCTGGGTATTGCCGAGTGCGTCGAGCATGTCATGAACGCGCATGAGGTTCAGCAGGTCGTGTCTCTTGACCAGCTTGAAGAAGTCGATGCCTGGGCTCGTAACTGCGCGCGTGAATGGGTGAATAGCCGCCTGTAGCGTTATTGCGGAACAGCGTATACGAGAGTTCGCTCGTTTTCGGATCCGTAGCTGCAGGTGACGAAGCAAAAGACCTGCTCGTAAAAGTTGTCTGGTGGGGTGTCGAGTATCACCTCTGATTCGGCCAATCGAGTGTTCATGTAGCTGCTTAAGTCTTTGCTGCTTTGAAAGCGTGTCTGCAGAAGCTCCTTGTTGGCATTGACGACATTGACCGCGATGACTTTCAAGTTGATGCTTTCTTCAGGCGTTTCGATGATGATCTTGCTGTGGCTTTCCGCGTATTCCGGGTTGGAGTACTTTGCGAAATCCGAAAACATTTGGCCATTGATGAGATGGTGTCCATAGATGATAGGGAAGGGGGCCTTGAGGCCCCCTTCTTCGTGCGAGTCGGCATCGAGGTAGGGGCATCCGTAGAGCGATTCTCTTTTGAACACGTCGTGAGACAGGTAGTACTGCGGATTGTTTTCGTTTGCCTGCACGATTGCGTGATCGATGTTTGACCCAGGAACGTAGATCCAGCCTATGACGGCGGGGTTGATCGATGTGAGTCCGTTCCAGTCGATATTGAGGAGGCTGTTTCGGGTGGGCTTGTCTTCGTGCTCCGGGGTTTCAGGGTTCTGTTTATCGGTGATGCTGAAGATGGTGTTCTCGGCATCTTGGGCAGGTTCGCCTGCTCGGTATTGTGCGAGTTCGTTTGAGGATATGGCGCCCTTTATGTAGGGCAATGCGAGGGCGAGGCCAGCGCCCACGCAGAGCGTGAGCGCTGCCGTTGCCGCGATTCTCGAGCATCGGGCATTCTTGAAAAGTCGCACTATTCTTCCTGCTCGCTGGTGCGGATGCTGTAGATGCGCCATGCGATACCTACTGCCGCAAGGGCGCCGATACCCAGTGCGAGCCAGGGCCAGTTGCCGCCGATGAAGCCAAGGATCGGGTCACCTGTCTTGTCGATGATCTTGGAGGGAGGATCTTCCGGGTCCTTTGCGGGAGGTTTCTCTTCGCTCACGGGCTCCTTGACCACGACCAATTCCTCGTCTTCGACCTCGGGAGCATTTTCGGCACGGGCGATTGCCACGTTCGTGACGGGGTCGGGCTCACTTGCGGCCAGGAACTGCATTTGGTACCTCACGATGATACTTTCGGAAGAGGTGAGATCGCGGTTCGTTTGAATGCTGAACCCGATGATGTTTCCTTCATCGTTCTTCATGGGCTCGATCTGGCATCCCTCAATGAGAGCGTTTTCTCCGTCGTAGATGGCGATGCTGCCCTCAATGATCTTGGCAATCTGGGCGCTTGATGCTGTCAGTTCGTCGACGATGCTTACGTTTCTCGCAATGCTGCCCTCGATGGTGTTGGAAACCTTCACTTCGTATTCCGCGATGTCTCCGACTTTGAAGATGCCGTCACCGGCGGACTTCTTTTCGATTGCGAGCATGGGGTCGATCGGCTCGTAGCTCACCACGTTGGTTTTCGCCTTGAACGTATTGATGTTGACGAATGCGTGGTTGTCTACGGTTGCCTGGAGGTCTTCCGGGTGGTCGATGACTTTGGCATCGAACGCAAAGGTATAAAGGCCGCCATCGTAGATCATGCCTTCCGCGAGATAGTCATTGGAGAACGTGTAGCTGAGGGCATTCGTCGCCTTGTCATAGTCGAGCGTACCCGCCGAAGCGTCAATCTCGTTACCGTTGGGGTCAGTGACGGAGAAGCTGCCTTCGATGTATTCGACGTATTCCGGCAGTGGGTCGTGCAAGGCGAACTGCTGGTAGGTATCGAGCGATTCTTCGCTGAGGTTTCGAACATGCTGCTTGATGGCATAGGAGATGGTGTCTCCGATTCGGACGTCGGTCACTAAGTTGGTGTCGCCGTTGATGGTCTTCTGCGGAGAGATCATCTCGGTGTGCACCGTGTTCGATTTCAGCGAGTCGCCGACGATGAAGACTTCAGCTTCGTTGGGGATGGGCAGACGTGTTTCGTTCCACTCCTCGGGCGAGGGGTAATCGAGTGCGGTGGTATTGAAGTCGATGTCGATCTGCTGTCCCAGGCAGCGAAGCTCATCGAGGTAATCCTGCGCGAAGGTCCACGTGAGCATATGCTCGCCGGAGGAGGCATCCTTCTCGATGGAGAAGGAGTAGTGCTCGGAGGAAAGCGGGGTGCCGTCAATGCTGATCTTGGCGTCGTCCTGGTATTCGAGGTGCTTGGAAAGACTGTCGGAGACGATAAGGCTGTCGAGTCTGTAACCCGTTCGAACCTGGACGCCTTCCTTGGGAAGCGTTACCGAGATGCGCCACGTTGCGTTATCGCCGGAGCCGATGGGGGATTCGCTGAGGATGGACTTGCTGATGGTTGCGCCGCCGCCTGCATGCCACGGCGGGCTGCACAAATATTCGGGTGTCATCGAAAAGAATCCAACGGGGTTGAGATTGAAGTAGCACGCATCGGGCTCAGACCAAACGCCGAGTTCAGGATCGATGGCCATCGCCTCGCTGGAGATTTTCGTGCCGTAGGGCGTTGAAAACGTCAGCTCAATGGCGGTGCTTCTTTCGGAGCCAGTGTCGAAGTAGGTGCCGACAAGGCCTCGCTGGTAATTTTGATCGGAGTCGTCGGCCGAGATACCGATGCTGGATCCGTATACGGACGTGCCGTTGTTGATGACGTTGAGCCAGTTCGTCTTGCCTTCTACCTTGGACTGGCCGTCAATCTGGGGGCATTCCTCGGTGGACTTCTCTGCAATTTCGGCTCTCTGGATGGCGCCGTCGAATCCGAATTGCTGCATGCAATCAAGATCGGTGCAGGTCATGTGGCCGGCAACCTGGATGGGCTTGTTGGTTCCTGCCTCGACGAAGGTGACGCTTACGGTGAAGGATCTCATTCCTACGGAGAAGAAGTTAAGGTTGTTGAGGGTGCTCGGTCGCGTGCCGCCTCCCATGATCGTCGGGTCGGAGGTCCAGTTGGGGTTGAAGTAGATGGCGCCTACGCCTGCAAGTCCCCAACTTTCCGATCTGAAGTACTTGCTCTTGCCGACCTGGTTTCCCTCGGGGCCGTTCCAGTAATCCCAGTCAGAGATGGTGACGAGTGCGTCGATGGGGGTTTCGTTGTAGAAACCGCCCGTCATGCGAAGGGTAAAGTCGGTGCCGGCGGGGGTTGAGTCGTTGATGTATGCAGCGAAGCCGTTCTGGCCGGGCCTTACGACGTCGGGCGAGAAGAAGCTGCCGATGTGTCCATCGGAGAGATCTGCCACCGGCTGCCAGCCGCTCTCGATTTCGATGTCCGTGAAATCGAGGAACCACTCGTAGCCCTCCGGGGCAAACGAGTCGTTGGAGACGACGCTTACGGTTGTCGAGGTGGTAGGCGATGCGGTGGACGATGCGCTTGCCTTCGCGGTGGGCGATGCGGTGGGCGATGCGCTTGCCTTCGCGGTGGACGATGTGGTGGACGATGCGTTTGCCGCGGTTGATGAAGCGTGTGCTATTTCGGGCATGCAGGCCATTCCCACGAAGACAAGGCCGAGGGCAATGAGTGCAAGCGCCATAAGGCGGAGAGCGGACTCTTTCATGTTGTTTAGCATCGAGATGACGGTCATGCTGCTCCACCTCTTTTGAAAGATTTGAGTAGCGCGGCGAGTGGGCTTGTCTTTTTGTAGATTTGCGTGGAAGTGGTGGCTGCTTTTGTGGAGGAGGGGATCTTCCTTCGCGTCGGCGTTTGGGCGTCTTTGCGTTTGGGGCTGTTGCTGGCCTGGCTTGACCGATTGACGGGTGCCGGACTTGCGGCGCTGCGTGGCTTCATGGCTCTTCCTTTCTTCGGGTCCTACGGGTTGGGGTATCGTAGGGGCCGCGTGCCATGATTTAGTCTTCGCGATCTTGCAGATTTGCCGCAGGGTGGACGGGTGATTTCCCATACTTTGGTCGCATGGCTTCCACTGCTCAAGAAAACGTCTTCGCTACGCCATATGGTTTTTCAGCGGGTGCGATTCGTCTGTTTGGCGGCTTCCCTATAATGGGTGCGAAACATGCCGCGCGGCGGATGGCCCTTCGCTCCGACCGCGTCTTAACATCAGATAGCGAGGTTTACCGCTGTGGATATCTTGATCATGGTCGTGTGCGCTTCCATTACGATCGGCCTGCTTGTCTTCATTCATGAAGGCGGTCACTATCTGGCCTCTCGTGCATTTGGCGTACGCGTAACTGAGTTTATGCTGGGTTTCCCGGGGCCTTCCATTGGCTTCACGAAGTGGGGTACCCGCTTTGGCGTCACCCTGGTGCCGCTGGGTGGCTATGCTCGTGTGTGTGGCATGGAGCCCGGACCCGTTCATCCGAATCTCCCCGAGGTGCTGGCCTCTTTGTATCGCCGTGGCACGGCGATAATGGAGGATGTTGCCGCTGACTGTGGCATCTCTGATGACGAGGCTTATGAGGCGCTTGAGCAGCTGGTTTCCTGGGGAAGTTGCTCGGGACCGACCAAGCAGGACGAGTTCAATACGTATCGAGCTCCCGCGGTCGAACCGACGCGCAAGCAGCGTCTTGCTGCTGCGGAGGCTGGCCAGCCTGAGCCAGTTGCTTACGGTCTTGGCGAGGCTCGTCCCGTTGACGATGTTCAGGCGCTTTATGAGTCCGAGTACCGTCAGCAGTACCGCAGCCTTCCGTTCTGGAAGCGAAGTGTCATTCTGGTGGCTGGCGTCGCCATGAATTTGCTGTTCGTCATCGCGGTGTTCGTCGTTATTTACTCGGTAGTGGGCATTGACCTGCAGTATCAGGACACGGGCGAAATCGTTCACTACAATGCGACGCTCTGGCAGTCTATCGTCATCAGCTTCTCTTATATCGGCATGGTGGTGGAGACGGTCGCGGGTCTCTTCAATCCGCAGACCGTTGCCGAGACGGTGTCGAACTCGACTTCGATCGTGGGCATTGCCGTCATGTCGAAGGACTTCTTTGCGCAGGGCTTTGTGAGCGCGCTGTCCTTCATGGCGATGATTTCGACTTCCCTTGGAATCATGAACCTCATCCCCATTCCGCCTCTTGATGGCGGCCGCTTGGTGGTTGAGATCTTCCAGAAGATCACGGGCCGCATCGTTTCTCTGCGTGCGCTCAATTACATGAGCATTGTGGGAATGGGCCTGTTCATCCTGCTGTTCGTGGTGATGCTCAATCAGGATATTCAGCGTCTGATTGCGGGAACACTCGGCGTGTTCTAGGCCAGGATCGAGCCTGCGAAACACAGGATGCAGGCGATGGCGATGTAGATCGCGAAATACTTGAAGACGCTTCCTAGAATTTTCGGCTCCGAGCCGGGCATATTGGCTGCGCTTGCGCCAATGGCGATGCTTTGCGGGCAGATCATCTTGCCGATGCCCGCTCCCGTTGCGTTAGCCGCGGCAATCCAGGATGGATTGAGGCCCAGGTCGTTAGCGGTCTGCACTTGCAGGGGTCCGAACAGCACGTTCGAGGACGTTCCCGATCCGGTGACGAAGCCGCCAAGCGAGCCGATGGCCGGCGCAATAAGCGGGTAGAGCGAGCCGGTTGCGGCTACGAGGACCGTTGCGATGTCGGCGATCATGCCGCTGTAAGTCATCACTTTCGCCATAGCGAGTACGCTGCAGATGGTAAGCAGTGTACGCCAATAAGCCTTGAGGGTGCTTGCAAGCGTTACCGCCATGTCCTTCGGTTGTGCTCCCTGAATGGCGCCGCCGATGAGGGCGGCAATGAAGATCATGACGCCCGGGGTGCCAATCCAGCTAAAAGTAAGCGTGTTCGGGTTTTCGCCTGCGTACACGACGACGCTGCTCTTGATGCCAGCGAGTGCTGCGTGAACAGGCGGGCAGATCGTGGAAGTGGCGAGCAGCAGGATGAACACAAGCGCGAAGGGGGCCCATGCACGCAGGCCGACTCCGAGGGTGATCTTTCCGGCTTGGATGCTGCTTGCGTCGGCGGGGGAGGCGCAGGCCTCGGCCGCGTCGTCGGCCGGGGAGGTGTTGTCGGCCGGGGAGACGCTGTTGACGGGGGAGGCGCAGGTGAT